>JBFEUB010000016.1:0-29508 GCA_041547605.1 Desulfobacteria bacterium | reverse complement strand
GCGGCGGGCCATGACCAAGCAACGCTCATCTGCCGAGATGGAAAGAATCAGAGCCTCCTTTGTACAAGGCGCGATAAGGCACGGTTACAGTCAAAGGACAGCCGAGGAAATTTTTGCCATGATAGCAAGCTTTGCCGGCTATGGCTTTTGCAAGGCCCATGCTGCCTCTTTTGCTCACATTACTTACCAGAGCGCCTTTTTGAAGGCCCATTATCCCCTTGAATTTTACCTGGGGCTCCTCAATGCAGGCCATGTGGGATCTTATCCCAAAAGTGTTATATTAAATGAGGCAAAGAGAAGGGGGTTTGAGGTCCTGGGCCCCCACATTAACTACAGCCATCAGGATTACACAGCAGAAAACGGAGGCATCCGAATTGGGCTTTTAGCACTCAATGGGCTTGGGCCCAGATTCTGTGAGCGGATCTTAAGGGAAAGAGATATTGAACCGTTTACCAGTGTCAAGGCGTTTTGCTCCAGGGTGAATCTGCCACAGGAAATCATCCTAAGGCTTTCTCTATCTGGTGCCTTCCTGGGACTCTCCCTGAATGAGAGGAAGCGGGCCTGTGGATAGAAAAAGTCTTGATTTGTTTTTAACCGAGTCTGATCTGATGCAGGTTTCTGCCTCCATACACATCATGGCCCCTTTTTGGAAGGATCTGGAAAAGTACGGATTTATCAAGAGCACGACCTTAAAATGGAAATCCCACGGCAGCATGGTAAAAACAGCCGGTCGGGTCATCATCATCCATACGCCCCCTACCAAGAGCGGGAGAAGGGTCATGTTTTTGACCCTGGAGGATGAAGAGGGGCTCTTTGACCTGACCATCTTTGAAGATGTTCATGCCCTGTATGCAAAGAAAATACTTGCCAGTGCAGTACTCCTGGTAGAGGGCATGCTGAACCGTTTTGGGTTAAGAGGCGTATCGATTGTAGCCAGGCGTTTTTGGACCCTTAGGGAGTTTTATGAAAGGACCAGACATGGAAAAGGTAAGGGTGGGCACAGCCTCCTGGACAGACAAGACCCTGATCGAAAGCGGCACCTTCTACCCGAGGCAAGCCACTACCGCGGAAGGCCGGCTTAGATTTTATGCCGAACATTTTGATACCGTAGAAGTCGACTCTACGTACTATGCCTTGCCTGCTGAGAGAAATGCACACCTTTGGGCAAGCCGCACGCCGCCGGGATTCGTATTCCATATCAAGGCCTATTCCATGTTGACCGGTCATCCCACTCTAGTCAAAAGTATCCCCAATGTGTTGAGAGAAGAGCTTCCAAAATCGATCATAGAAAAAGCGCATGCCAAAGAATTTCCAAAAGAGGTCGTGGAGGCGGCCTTTGATATGTTTGCAGCAGCCTTGAGACCCTTGAAGGAGGCCGGGAAGCTGGGGTGCCTCCTTTTTCAATTCCCGCCCTGGTTTGTGCCTTCAGCCAGTGCCTATACATGGCTCGAACTGGTGTGGGAAAAACTCCCCGACCACCATTTGGCAGTAGAATTTCGTAACTGGCGGTGGATTACATCCCCGGAGAAGGAAAATTCCCTGAAGTTCTTAGAAGACCGCGGTGCCACCTACGTGATCATAGATGCCCCCTGGGTTAAGGGTTGGGAAGGACCCCTGGCAGTCACTGCAGGCATTGTCTACATCCGCTTCCATGGCCGAAATCGCGAGGACTGGTTCAAAAAGGGCATAGAAACGGTAGAGCGTTACCGCTACCTATACAGGGAGGACGAGCTAAAAAAATGGGGCTACAGGGTCAAAGAAGCAAGCAGAAAAGCTGAACAAACCTTTGCTATCTTCAACAATTGTTACGAGAACTACGGGATAAAAAATGCCAAGACTCTTGAGCGATTGCTTCAGGCCTCATGAATGCAGTAGCTCGGTTATAAGAAACTGTCGGCTAGGTCATGCAATAAATCCCGAAACACCGAATTTTTTCAAGGCCTGTTCCCTTCACATAAAAATTGCCTTTTATCTGTGTTCGCGAGATCAAGGGTCTCGTTTTTATCAGTGTGCGTTCTCTATCACTTGCGGGGTAAGTCAGTTGCCAGCGGCGCAAGTGTGTGTTATGGTAACCAAGCGATCAATCGCGGGCTAGGGATTAGGACGCACTTAGAGAAAGGAGCCGTGGCGATGATCAACCTCCCCCCAGGGGGACCGGGTAGTGCACCCGGCAGTGCTCCCAACGAGATTGGGGTAGCCTTTTTGGACGGTACAGAGCTGCGGGGAACCGTTGCCAGCTTTAATCCACAAATGCCGACTTTTTTTCTGCAATCCAGTCAACCCAGCGACGATGTGCCAACGAGGGAGATCGGATTTGAGGGTGTCAGGATGATCTCGTTTTTCCGCAATCCGGCAATACCAAAAAACAAGGTAACCTTTCCGTCGACTGCCAGGCTTGTTACCGTTCGCTTTTTGGACGGCGAGACGATTCATGGCGTGACTCAAAGCTACTCGGGGGCTCGCATCGGGCTCTACCTAGTTCCCACGGCGCTCGAAGATGTGGAACGCATCTACGTGCCGATATCAGCTATTCGCGATGTGGTCTCGGTCAAACGTTTGGGAGAGATTTTTACTGAGCAGGGCATGGCGACACCCGAAATGATCGAGCGTGCAATTAATCAGCAACAGCAACTTCGGGATGAACAGGTTGGCCAAATTTTGCTGAAAAAAAAGGTCATAACTGGTGAACAATTGGGGCAAGGACTGGCAGCGCAGAAGCAAAAGCCCGGAAAGAGAATCGGAGATATTCTCTTGGAGCAGGGATTTATTGACGGAGTGCAACTAGACGAAGCCTTGGAAACTCAAAGTCGCCAGCGGGACAAGAAGTTGGGGGAGATCATGGTCGATATGGGATATGCTACATATAAGATGATTGGTATTGCCTTGGCAATCCAATTCAATGTCCCATTCATGGACCTGAGCAACCAGACGATTAACCCGCAGTTGCGCGAGCTAGTGCCTGTCAACGTTGCACGGCGGTTGCAGGTCCTGGCAATCAGTCTCCAACAGGGAGTCTTGACGATTGCCATTGCCGATCCTACGGAGCAATCTGCCCAGGATGAACTTCGGAAAATCACGGGTCTGACCGTCATTACTGTCGTGGCTACTCCGCAAGATATTGCGCGGGCGATTGCCCGCATTTACGGACCATAGGATGGAGGATTTGTCGTCGCCATATCGAGGCATTGCATGGACGTGATCCGGACATTTGGCTTGCCCGTGCCCGCACCGCTGTTGTTCACATTGACTGGAACAGGCTGTGAAGGTCTCTGGAGTGCTTTCTCGTGCAAACGAAATCAGGGTTACGAAGATCCTTCTTATTATAGTCGAGAGGTGTTTCCTGCCCCAAGCATAATACTGCCCCGCCGCTTTGCTCAACCACACACTGCCCTGCTGCCGTATCCCATTCCATGGTCGGGCTAAGCCGTGGGTATATATGTGCACTCCCTTCTGCTATCAATCCGAATTTCAAGGCGCTCCCTGCAGGGATGTATTCCACATCCCCGTATTTTTTTCTCGCCGTTTCGACGAAACCTGTAAGCGTGTTTGAGGCATGGGATCGACTGCCAACTATCGTCAGTGTCTTGCCACGTCTATTGGTGGGCTGATCTAGTGGCAATTTTTTTGCAGAGCCAATAAGTTGCCCGATCGGAACATTGCCTTTACATATCCCTCCCTCCTCGCTCAAAAACTCTTCGATTATCTCGGCGCTCTCCAACTTATATGAACCAAGCCCTTCTGCAGCAAAATAGAGGAGAGCTCTATCAGGGACAAAAAGGACTCCCAGCACGGGCCTGTTCTTATTGATGAAGGCTATGTTTACAGTGAATTCACCTCTCCGTTTAATGAACTCTTTGGTTCCGTCGAGAGGATCGACAAGCCAGAAGCACTCCCACGTTTTCCTCTCATCATATGCGATAGGTTTTCCTTCCTCGCTGAGAACAGGTATCTGCCCAAACGCTTGAGTGGATAAGTCGTTCAAGATGATACTATGTGCCCGTTCATCAGCGATTGTCAGGGGTGTCTCGTCCTTTTTGTATGCGACATCAATGTGACCTTGATACACCGAAAGAATGGCATCACCGGCCTTTTTTGCCGCTAGCAATGAGACGGTCAAGCATTCTGATAAAAACGTGCTTAACATGTTCGTGCACTTCCTTTCTGCATGATAAAGGTACCGCCACTTACTATAAATAATTGTAATTCAACGCAACAAAAGTTTGCAAGAGATTATCTCATGAGGAAATTATAGACAAACAGACGACCTAAATCTACACGGCGCATCAAAGGCTCTGGTTGATTCGTAGAGTGAAGCTGACGTAGTGTTCTAAACAATTGGCACAACCGAAAATATTTGATAAAATAAGAGCCTGGTGTGATGTGGAGGAAACGCCTTAGAGCTGGCCGGACTTCTTTTCTGGAGAGATGGGTGGATTGGGCCTCAAAGGGTTAAACAGGGCCATCTGCACGTGAGCAAAGATGCAAGCGGAGATCAGAAAGGCAGCAGGAATGATCTGTCAGGCGCGGAAAACGGTGGCACTGACCGGTGCTGGTATTTCAGTGGAGTCCGGAATTCCTGATTTTCGCAGTGCCGGGGGACTTTGGGAGCGGTTTGACCCCATGGAATACGGCACGATCGACGCGTTTCGCGCCAACCCGGAAAAGGTTTGGAGGATGCTTCGCGAGATGTCTGCGGTCATTACTCGAGCCCGGCCCAGTGCTGGCCATGATGGACTTACGCGGCTCCAGCGGATGGGCTTGCTCCACAGCATCATCACCCAGAATGTTGATAGTCTTCATCAGGACGCTGGTGCCGTGCGCGTCATCGAGTATCATGGCAACTCTCGAACACTCTCGTGCCTCTGGTGTGGCCAACAATATAGAGCGGACGAATTGGACGGGGAGCAACCCCCCAAATGCGCTTGCGGGAGAATCCTTAAGCCGGACGTAATTTTTTTTGGAGAAACTATTCCTGAGGAGCCTCTGCGTGAATCTTACAAGTTGGCATCTTCTTGCCAGGTACTTTTGGTGGTGGGCACGTCCGCTGAAGTGATCCCTGCAAGTACCATCCCATACGCGGCCAAGATGGCGAAAGCAAAGATCATAGAGATAAATGTAAAGCCTACTTGGCTTACGGCATCCCTAACGGACATCTTTCTTGAAGGAGAAGCAGGTAAGGTTGTCACCGGACTGGTACATGAGGTGAAAAGGGTGATAGGTTAAATCCGAGTCAAGTAGACCCCAACCTATTTTCAGCCTTAGCAAGTCGCCTATCTAGTCCTGTAGATGTGCTGCAAAACCTCGTCCAGTCGCTTTGCGTCCGCACTGATCCAGTAGACCCACTTTTTATCTCTGAAGACATAATGAACCTGTCCCATGCCATCAAATGCAATAACTCTAAACCCTTTTATATCCAAAGTGCGATAATGGCTAAAAAGGGATCTTCTGTTGTTTTTCATCTTGTGCATCATAATTGCAATTTGATTTGCGGCAAATTCTTCAGATGAGGCTTCGGATACCCATACGGCCGCTTTGCCATTCAGACCTTCATAATGGGCTATAAAACCCCTGACAACATCGATGGGCATTGCGTGAAGCTTGTTAATGGCCTTGATGGCATCATCCCCTGTGATCCACTTGACAAGCTTCAGACCTTCAATTTGAGGGTCAAAAGGCGGGCCGGATGTGGGCTCCTCACAACCCGCGATCAATAAGCCGAAAAGGAGTAAAATTCGCCAACCGAACATTGCAACCTGTCTACAGCCCACTGAAGCCATAAAACCTCTATTCCTGAACGCTTTGTGGCATTCGCACGGAGTAATGGAATTTTTGAGCAGCATAGTGGTAGGGCGCAACGGCGAAAGAATTACTTTTTTCTTATCGGCCCATCACTCCATTACTTCCATACTGGGATGTTGAGGAGAAGTCTGTAAGTTCGGGGCGGCCTGGAAGGTTACCTCAAAGCGTAATGGGTGGCCATTTCGTAATACTTCTATAACTCCTTTGTCGCCTGGTCTTTTTAAGCCCACGAAATAGGTCAGATCAAATTTAGTTTGAACCCGCTCTCCATCAAGGGTCTTCAGAATATCGTTTTTCTGCAATCCCACCTTTTCCGCAGTTGAATTCTTGAGGGTTCCCAATACCTTTAGTCCATCGTCCGTGTCTCGGACTATGACGCCGAGGTACACCTTTTGGTCACTGAGGTCCTCATAGCTGACTATCCACGCAAAATCTCCTGACTGCAAAGGAATTTCTGGCAGATGGACATCCATTATCTTGTGCCTTTTTTCAGCAGGAATGTGAACCGTCATAGGCACAACAATGGCATACGGTATTGGCAGACGACGAAAAAGGCGACGTGGAATACCAAAACCGTATTGAACATGATGACCGCCAGCGAAGACGAGTATTTTCTTGTCTTGGCCGTGTTCGCTTTGAAGATATTTGGCTATGCTTTCGGCCATCGTCTCGTCCCATAATACCTGGACCTTATAAAAGTCCTCAAAATCTAGTCCACCCATTGGGTGTTTACCGAAGAAGGCCTTAATGTGAGCCAGGTAGTATGGATCTTCATAATCCATTTGTGGCAGCTTCTCTACATTCTTTTCTGTTTTGTTGGGCGGTCGGCCTTTTACTTTTTCTGTCCAGTCATCAGGGGCCTGAAGGGCCACAAGAGGTATCTTATGCTCTCGTATGTAGCGCAAGACAGATCTGTAGTATTCAAAGTTATTACTCCAGTTTTCCAGCCACACTTTCACAAATTCTTTTTCACTTAGTTCTCCGGATATCCACTGATCTGCAGCATCTTGTGAAGATCTTGTCAGCATTTCCATCCCAACGGCTATTTTCTTAGGGTACCTTTTTCTCAGTGCCTTTAGAATTTCTAGTTGGACCTTATGACTATTTATATTGTCATGGGTTTCACCGACATAAATAACTTGCGCCCCACCCAACATATCTATCAATTGATCTGTGGTTATCTTAATCCCTGTTGGAAGATGCACAATATCGCCTTCCTTCAGGGAAGGAAGTTCCCTGTACGGTGATTGCCAGTTGAACTGCGGGCCTGCACAGCCCGAGAAAAGGACGCAACATATTATGATGCATACCGACATGATTCTTTGCATGTTCTTTAACCTAACATGTAAACGTTCCGTTTTCATAGACTATTACCTTCATCCCAGAAGTCAGGTGGGCGGTCACGGTTTTTTTCTCAGTGTTTACCAGGTCCCAATGAAGTGCTGAATCATTCAACCCTATTTTCGCCTTCATTTCTTTCGTCAGGTCAGCTGGATTGCCGTCATATGTGTCCGAATACGACGAGCCCAAGGCAATATGACAGTTTCCATAACGTCCGCCGTGATTTTCGTCAAAAAGGGTGTTGGCCATAAACTTGTTGATCTTAGAAAACCGTTTGTCGGTCAAAGAAAACTCTCCGATCCGACTCGCGCCTTTATCCATAGAAAGTTGTTTAATAACGAAATCTTCCCCTTTCTTCGCTGCAACCCTCCCAGCCTTGCCCTTCTTGAACTCTAGCTTAACACCTTCTACCCGATTTCCGCTTCGGAATGAGGGTTGATTGGCGAAATACACGCCTTCGGTTCCTCTCCAGTCCGGGGAGATAAAGATCTCAAAACTGGGGATGTTGTGCCCGGAGATTCCAATCCACTTTCTGTGTTTCCCCGGAGTGATTCTTAGATCGATCGATTCTGACTCTACGTGGTAGTATTTTACGTTCATGGAATTCATCCATTTCTTGACAACCATCGCATCATTGTAAATAGCCTTCCACGCTTGAACTGGATTTTCCCTGTCAAGGTAGCACGCTTTGATGATCTGATTTGCGTATTGCCTCACTGAAAGTCCGGCCTGCTTTGCAAGTTCTGCGGTAGGAAGCATACAGAGGGTCCAGCCAAACATCCCGATCTCACTTCTTTCATCAAGAATGTCACGCAGAGGTTTCCTCGCAACGGCAGCCTTTGCAATCCTTCGTGGATCTATGTCACTGAGATGGGTCAAGGACTCAGGCGCATAAAGGTATAAGCTACCGTTCAGGCGTTCGTGGAGTTCCTTTTCGCCATGAGGCTGGAAAACCAGTTGCTTGTTGTTTGCCCTGTCGTAAAAGATCCGTTCCATCTCAGAGGTCAAACCTATGCGCAAAACAGGATGCATTCCCATATCAAGAATCTTAGCCTGGAGACACTCGGCCAACTTGACGGCGCCGAGATCGGATCGAATCAAAACAACATCATTTTTCCTGTACGTCCCAGTCCTTGAGGTCCTCAGACCCCACAACAGGACGTCTGCATATTTGTCCAATTGGATCTCTGTGAGCATTGTATTAGTCCTTCAACTTTGGTTTATGCCCACAAATCGGCCTTTCTTCCATGAGCCACGCTTCCTTCCCCTAGGTCCGCTGTATGCACATTTCTGACTTTTTCTATGTCCACGTCCACCCTGGAAACGCCAGAAGCTTTTTGCTTTTTAGAGTTCAAATACAGCTTTTACAGGAAAGTGGTCTGAAGGGAAGATGTTGTCCACCGGTTGATGCAGGGCCTCGCACGCCCTAAGACGCAGAGGTCCTCTGTACAGTATCCAGTCAATGTAACCGCCAGCAGGCTCCCCGGTAAATCGATGCAGTGTACTTGGGTAAGGCATTTTAAAGGTTTCATTGAAGTCCAGTCCGTCTTCTTCATCAGCCTCTTGTCCGGTGAACCATCTATAGCAAGGGCTTTTGGGCGTGGCATTGAAATCGCCCATGAGAATGGCGGGGATCTCATTGCCATAGAACGCCAGCTGTTCTTTGATCAGTCGGGCAGCTCCCATCTGGGCAGCGTCCTCAAAATCAAGGTGGGTATTAATACAGATCAGGAACCGGCTATTGAAACGGAACAGCCCCAGTGTCGCTTGTCTAGGAAACCGGCTTCCAAAAGAGCGGCTCGGGATATGGGGTGTTTCACTCAGGAAAAGGCGCAGATCACTGTTGCACACCATCGTTTTTCGATAGAATAAAATATTGTCCTGCCAAAATTTAGGAGCAGGACGCCGCCTCCCAATATAGGAATATTCAGACAGATTTTGGGCCAAGAAGTCGATCTGGAAATCGTTGGCTTCCTGCGTGGCAATCAAGTCGGGACTATGTTTCTTGAAAAGTTTCACCACGCTTTCTTTGCGATGGGTCCATGCATTGGGTCCGTCATCAGCCAGACCAAAACGCAGATTAAGAGATAACACCGAGAAACGTCGCATAGCTTGATCCAAGTTCACCCTATGGCTTACCCTGCATAGAGTAAAGAGAGATGTCTTCGTATATCAAAATGTGTTGTCTCAAAGTTCGAAAAGGTTATATCAAAAAAACTAAAGCCTTCTTGCCTCTGAACGACCTCAAATATTTCAAGGTAGTTCAACAGAATCCTTCTTTCCCAATGCAGACCGAGTTGATCTACGATGCCACGAATATCAGATTTTTGACCCTCAATTTCCAGGAACACACCGTAAGGCATCGTATCGATCAGGAGCTTTGTGGTGTCAAGAATAAAGGTTTCCCGCCACTTCTCATAGGCCTGTTTTGCGTGGAAGCCCAGGCCCTGTAATATTGCCTGGCAGCGGCCAAAATTTCCTACCTCTACCTCCCATTCTCGGTGTACCTTGAATTGCGTGTCAGGAGGCGAGACGTTTGACTTCAAGGTCAGCCGTATGCGGTCATCTTTTCGAAGCCTCAACAAAATGCCACGTTGCCTCAGGGTCTTGGATGTATCTTCAAACCTGAGGTTGGTTTCAAACACCCGGCCAGCGTGGGTTGCGCCCATGGCGAACAATTGGTTCCGTATGGGCTCAATTTCTGGCAAGTGAAACTTTACCTCAATTTCAAGGGGATCGTGCAATGTCCTGGAATTTCTGAAATATGTCGCCTAAGCTTGGCTGCGACCATTGAGTTTTTTCTTGTTAAGGAAAATCCTACACGAAGTACATTTTCTCAAGCCATAAGGTGCGCCAGGCGCGAAAGGTTTTCAAGATTGAAGACTCCTATAGCAAGGTGCAGGAGATGTTCGACGGTGAGAAGCTATTCTATTTTTGGTTTGTCTGTATTCCCCTGTTCCGCTAGGGCATGCAAGCTTGCAGAATAACGCCTCGTGTTTCTTAATTTTGCGGCTTTCAGTCGCTCAACAAAGTCGCCCGCTGCGCGGGTAGTTCTTTAAGTGCTGGCAAATCTTCCGGTACCCATAAATCGGTAGTTGGAGTGCACTCGCGACAATATTTCCAGGCGCCTGTAAAAATTTTAATTTATTGGAAATAGTGGAAAATGTCAAATGAAATAATTGCCGCATACAAAGAGATGACAGCAATTGTAAGGAGGCTGACATCGACACACCTCGTATCGTTGAGATTTTTCTCTTGACATAGAACGAAATGGACCATAGGTTAGACAACTTGCAAAAACTATAGGAATGTGAGAAGATTTAATCGTGAAAACGTATACCCCAAAGCCGACCGAGATCGAAACAAGATGGTACGTCGTAGATGCCAGTGGGTGCGTGCTGGGTAGGCTTGCCAGTTTTGTTGCTACCCGTCTCCGGGGAAAGCATAAACCTTCATATACACCCCATGTTGACGCGGGCGACCACGTCATTGTAATCAATGCAGATAAAATTGCCCTGACTGGCAAGAAATGGGATGAAAAGCTCTACTATCGCCACAGTGGTTATCCTGGGGGGCTTAAGTCGATGACCGCCAAACAGCTCCTGCAAAAAAGTCCCCAGGATTTAGTCATGTATGCGGTTAGAGGGATGCTCCCCAAGAACAGGCTTGGGCGTAACATGGTGAAAAAACTAAAGGTTTATGCTGGGCCCGAGCACCCACATGTAGCACAGAGACCAGAAATATTACAACTTTAGTGGCCGGAGTAACTGATGGCAGAATCCTATTATGGTACAGGAAAACGGAAAACCTCTGTAGCCAGAACATGGCTTAAGCCTGGGAAAGGGATCATCACCGTTAACGATAGAACCATCGAGGATTATTTTGGCAGGGAGACTGCTAAAATGATCGTGGAACAGCCCCTTATCCTGACAGATACTTACGGTATCTTCGACGTAAAGGTCAATGTCGCCGGAGGCGGTATTTCCGGTCAGGCAGATGCCATTCGGCATGGTATTACGAAGGCTTTGCTTCAGTATAATCCGGTGTTCAGGTCAATGCTGAAGAAGGCAGGCCTTGTTAGGCGTGATGCCAGGGTGAAAGAGCGGAAGAAATACGGGCAAAAAGGCGCACGGGCTCGTTTCCAATACTCGAAGCGCTAGGTGTTTGCTTATTTGCATTCGTTGAAAGGGAAGAGCCCAAGGCTTCTTCCTTTTTTATCGATTCGGTCCCTGCATATAAGAAAAGGGTATCATTCTTGTCTTCCAACCGGAAGGGGGGTGACTTCATTTATGGTGAAGGAAGAAGCCATCGAGGTAAAGGGCAAAGTATTGCAGGATATGTCGCACGGCACCTACAAGGTGGAGTTGGAGAATAAGCATCAGATACTGGCCCACCCTTGTGGAAAAATGCGGAAATACTCTATTAAGATCTTGCCAGGAGACCTTGTAACGGTCGAGCTTTCGCCTTATGACTTATCCCGAGGTAGAATTACGTATCGTTATCCGTAATGTACAAGAAACCGAACTTCTTGTCCTGACCTTGCTTGCCGATTTTGCTTCCGTATCCAAATCCGTTTTCTTGTCCGCAGTCTGGTCCCCATCCTAAATGTGTCCCTCCGTGTTTCTTTGCATATTTGACCGATCCCACATGCACAAAGGGAAAGTTGCGCCTATTTTTGATTTGACAAGGGGGGGTGGTTACCATAGGGTCAGGTTGGGTTGTCTTTCCAGTGATATTGAAGCTCCCTGCAGTCCCGACAAGTCAGGACAGGGAATGCCTAATATGATCTAAAGGAAACCGCAGTGCCTAAAGTTAAGAGCATAATGCCAGTCTTTTTTACATCCTCAACTTTAGCGCACGTTAGACATTTTAGCTCACTTGCTTTGGAGGGGACATGGTTAAGGTGGCAGTCGTTGGTGGAACCGGCTATGCAGGTGCTGAACTGGTAAGGGTTCTATCGGCCCATCCCCACGTACAATTAAGTATGATAACCTCTCGCCAGTATGCTGGACAACTCTTTTCGGATGTTTATCCGGGCATGGCTGGAATTGTTAACCTGACGTGCCAGGGCTTTTCAGAAGAGGCTGTGTCCGAGGCTGCCGACCTTGTATTCACAGCCCTTCCGCACAAAGCGTCCATGGGGGTAGTGCCCGGACTCATTCGTCGTGGGAAGAGGGTCATAGACCTGAGCGCGGATTTCAGGTTCAAGGAACCTGCTTTATATGAGGCCTGGTACGAGCCCCACGAGGCCAAGGACTTGCTCAAAACAGCCGTTTACGGGCTTCCTGAACTCTATTTTGACGAGATTCAAAAAGCCTCTCTAGTCGGGAACCCAGGGTGTTATCCCACAAGTGTTCTTCTGCCTTTGCTACCGGTGATCAAGGCCCCGTTTATCGACTGTGGCAGTATTATTGCAGATTCCAAATCAGGTACGAGTGGCGCTGGCCGTTCTGTCAGCCTGGCTACACACTTTTGCGAAGTGAATGAATCCTTTAAGGCATACAAAGTGGCCGAGCACCGCCATAACCCGGAGATGGACGAGGTTTTGAGCCACTTTACGGGGCGTACCATTCACGTGACTTTCACGCCACACCTGGTGCCCATGACACGGGGCATGTTAACTACAATATATGTTGGGCTGAAGGAGAATATCTCGACCCACGACATGGCTTCCCGGCTTGATTCTTTTTATGCGGACAAGCCTTTTGTTCGGATCTGTCCTGTGGGTAGGTTTCCAAATACCATATACGTAAAAGGCACAAACTACTGCGATATAGGATTTCAGGTGGCCGGGGGGACAAAACGCCTGATTCTCATTTCAGTGATAGACAATCTAGTCAAGGGGGCGTCTGGTCAGGCTGTCCAGAATATGAACATCATGCTCGGACTTCCCCAGACAGCAGGCCTTGATCAACCTCCGTTTCCTCTTTAGACAAGGGATGTGGAAGGCCGAGAATACCTGAAGTACAATACAGTCAAAGACCCGACCCTACTCTTCTCGTCGGAGTTGGCATGTTCTCCTTTGACGTTGAATATCTCGGCTTTCCACGGGCGTTTTTTGGCACTCCATCTGTCAGGTAATTCGTTGCCGAACTTCAAGCTTCTTGTCGAATACGACGGCACGGCCTATCACGGCTGGCAGCGTCAAAGCAATACACATACGATCCAGGGAACCATAGAGGCTGCGCTGAAGACCATGACACAACGGTCCGTCACGCTGATCGGATCGGGACGAACCGATGCCGGAGCACATGCCTTCGGCCAGGTGGCGAGCTTCTATGTGCAAACGAAACTGACGCCTAACGTATTTTTGAGGGGTTTGAACAGCCTCCTGCCCGCGGATATTGTCATCAAAGATTGTGTGCTGGTGAAGGAGGGCTTCCATGCTCGATACGATGCTCAGAGTAAGGTCTACGATTACCGTATGTTGAATCGTCCGATCCCGGTTGCCATATTTAGGCAGTATGCATGGCACATCAGAAAACCACTTGACCTTGAGGCGATGAGGGCAGCAGTTCTTTGTCTGAAAGGTCAACATGACTTTGCAGCCTTCAAGGCAGCCGGCAGCTCCCAAAGACATGCTGTACGCAGGGTGATTGAGGTGAGTCTGACCGGAAAGGACCCGAACGGTTATGTGATTTTCAGTATTGAGGCTGATGGGTTTCTTCGGCACATGGTTCGAAACATTATCGGAACACTCGTTGACGTGGGACTTGGGGAAACATCGCCAGAAGACTTTGAGAGGATTCTAATATTAAAGGACCGAAAACAGGCTGGGATAACTGCTCCAGCTCACGGGCTTTTCTTACAACACGTCAAATACGCTTCTGAGCATCTTCTAACCACTTGACCTACCTCTGCCGCCTCTCTTAATGACGAAGTCATCGTACGTAGACATGATGTCTCTTCGACTGATAACGCCAACGAGTTTTTCTGGGTGATGTTTGTCCACGACGGGGAGTAAAGCGAAATCCCCTTGGGTGATTCTGCTAAGCGCCAGGAATAGGCTATCATCCTCGGTTATGCTTACCACATCGTGTGTGGCGAGATCGTGTGCGGTCAGTGCTTCCTCAGTATCTTGGCTGAAAAACTCTTCGCAATCATGCAGCGAGAGAATACCGCTTAACCGCCCCTGTCCGTCAACTACTGGAAAGCTGTTCAACTTGCTTCGATAGACAAAGTCCCTAAGTTCAGTAATCGGCATGTCAGTCTGGACCGTCTCTATGTGTCGTCTCATTGCGAGGCGGACGGGTATGTTCTTCAGCTGGTTGATTTCGCGATCCGATTCAATGTCTATCCTGTGGTGCCTTGTCTTAATCTCTTCGACCCTCTGGTTGTAATACTGAATTACTTCCCTACGATCCAACATCCCCAGCAAGATTGTGTGGTCTTCGTCCTTGACAACAGGGAGCCTATGAAGGTTGCGGATTGTAAATTTCTTGAGGACTTCAGTGAGGTCTTCGGAGGGAGTTGTGACAATGATATCCGAATTAGCGATATCCTTCATGACCACAAGATCTCCAATTTCTTGATCGAAGATGACGCCTCTGACGTCGTTGATAGAGAATATCCCCGTTAGCCTTTTTTCCGGGTTTACTACAGGAAAATAGTGCTGCTCAGTTGAAGAAAACATCTTTCTGAACTCAACTAGGGGCATATCCTCAGGGACCATTTCGACACGTCTCACCTGCGGCATGAGCTCTTTCACCCTAATAGTCCCGAGCACGTCTACAAAGAAGTCTCCGCGGTGGGCATTGGAGTCTATCCGAGCTGGTACCTGCCTTACATAGATCGTCCATCTTCTGGAAAACAAGAAAGCAAGAGAGCAGACTAGCAGACTGGGCAGGAGAAGGTGATATGAATTGGTCATCTCGCTGACAAAGATAATAGTGGAGATAGGCGTGTTGGAGACAGCAGCAAAGAACCCGGCCATTCCAACGATAACAAAGGCACCGGGCTCAGTCACGATCTCCGGCACGAAGCCATGAAAAATCCTGCCCACAGCTCCACCAAGGGCCCCACCAATGACAATAGAGGGACCAAAGACCCCACCGCTACCCCCTGAGCCAATAGAAAAAGAAGTCGTCAATATTTTTCCGAAGGCCAGTGCCAAAAGGAAAAAAGTCGAAGAGCCTAAAAGGAGTGGCGGGATGTTGTCCATGGCCATCTGGGCGTAACCGTAGCCGAAGGCCAAGGTAGCAGGAATAAAGAACCCGATAATACCGGTGCAAAGGCCGCCAATGGCCGGCTTGATATGATTTGGAAGTTGCATTTTTTTAAAGATGTGGTGCAGGCCATAAAACGCCTTAACATAGAGAATGCCCGCCCCCACCAAGATAAAAGCAAGGACAATGTATGGTCCCAGCTCAAGGGGGTTTTGAAAGACGAAATCCTTGGATTCAAAAAGGGAACCCCAACCGAAGAACAGGCAGAAGGTGCAGTAAGCAACGACCGAAGAAATGCCGGCCGGAATAATGACCTCGGATTCAAATTCAGGCTCACGGTAAAGAACCTCGGCGGCAAAGAGGGCACCAGCAAGGGGGGCTCGAAAGATGCTTCCAACACCGGCGCCTATGCCTGCCGCCATCATGATGCGGCGCTCTCGTTCAGAGAGTTTCAACTTGGTGGCCAGATAGGAACCAAATCCTGCGCCGATCTGAGCGATTGGCCCCTCACGCCCGCCTGAACCTCCTGAGGTAATAGTTATCGCTGAGGCAATGGTCTTAATAAAAGGTATTCTCCCACGAATGAAACCTCCCTTGTTGTGGTACGCATCGATGGCTGCATCTGTGCCGTGGCCCTCTGCTTCTGGTGCAAAGGTGTAGACCAGCCAGCCACTGATAATGCCTCCGAGGGCGGGCAGAAAAAAAAGCATCCAGCGAATGAAGGGCTTGCTCGAAGACTCGAAAAGGTGAGACTCACCCGCGGGTTGTGGAGGGCGGTAGCCTGCCATTTGATCCAGGAAGACATGTAAACCAACCTGACACAAGTATTGAAAAACTATCGAGCCCAGACCAGCGATCAGGCCTATAAGAACATAGTAGAATATCCATTTTCCTGCCGTGGTAATTCGGGTACTTCTGATCTTCAGGAGGGAATGGTGGAGCCGGCTTTTTTTCTTCAAAGAAATTGCCTTTTGATTCAATTCTTGGTACGGGACATGAAAAAATGTGAAATTTGCTCTTTTTGTGACGCCATAGACATGTTATTCATAGTAACCTAGCTGCTTTAGGTCAAGAGAAAAGCCTTCTATGTTTTGTTCGCCAGTAACTTGAGGAGACAGCAATGATTTTGTCTGAACGAATAGGTCATATCAAACCGTCGCCCACCTTGGCGATGAATGCAAAGGCCTTAGCGATGAAAGCAGCAGGGATTGATGTCATCAGCTTCGGCGTGGGGGAGCCCGACTTTGATACCCCTAAACACATCAGGGAAGCGGCCAAACGGGCCATAGAGGAAGGGTTTACACGATATACCGCTGTGAGCGGTATTCCCGAGCTGAAAGATGCTATTATGGAGAAATTTAAACGCGACAACAATCTGAGTTACGAACCCGATGAGGTCATGGTTTCTTGCGGAGGAAAGCATGTTCTCTACAACTTGGCTCAGGCCGTCTTAAACCCCGGCGATGAGGTGATCATACCGGCTCCGTACTGGGTATCCTATCCACCGATTGTTGTGCTTGCTGGCGCTAGTCCGGTGGTTGTTGGAACACGGGAAGCAGACGATTTTAAGTTATCGCCAGAATCGTTAAAGGCAGCCATTACCCCTCGGACGAGAATGCTGATTCTCAACAGCCCGTCCAATCCGACCGGTTTGGTCTACACCGAATCCGAGTTAAGGACCTTGGCCGAGGTTACCTTCAAACATAATATTTGGGTCGTTTCAGATGAAATCTATGAAAAACTGATTTTTGATGATAGACGCTTTCACAGTATTGCCCAAGTAAGTGAGGAGGCAAAATCTAAGACCTTTGTTGTGAATGGGGTGTCTAAGACCTATGCCATGACAGGTTGGCGTATCGGATATGTGGCCGGACCCCGTGAAGTCATTGCAGGGATGAACAAGATCCAGAGTCAGAGCACCTCAAACCCCAATTCGATAGCGCAGAAGGCTGCGATTGCAGCCCTGAATGGCCCCCAGGATTCCATTAATGACATGCTCGAGGCTTTTGACCGGCGGCGAAAATACCTGTTACGGCGACTGAAGGCCATAGAGGGGGTCCATTGCAATGTCCCTGGCGGGGCCTTTTATGCGTTTCCGAATTTCAGCCATTGTTTCAATGCCAAGACGGAAGGAGGAACAATACAGGGCTCCGTGGATCTTTGTGAGTACCTTCTGGCTGAAGCCCGAGTGGCTCTGGTACCAGGTGCAGCTTTTGGTGATGACAGTTTTATAAGATTTTCGTATGCAACAGGTCTTGAAACGATAGCGGAGGGATTAGATAGGATAGAGGGTGCGATAGGCAAGCTGGTTTAGTCAATGGCCACTGGTCACATGATGATGATCCATTATTCTCATGATCAGTGACCAGTGACGAATGACTGAGGTTTCGACCTAGCGAGCCTTTCTCTTGGATGCCTTGAGGGGATTGATCTTGGTATTTTTGACCTGGGCATCCTTTGTAACATGGGTGGCAAAGTTACAGTCCCCATTTTTCCACTTGATTGCAGGATCTGGGTAGGCTGCGCAATACCAGCCAAAAGAAAACTCTGAAGCTCGATCACATCCATGGCATTCCTCCACGATCGGGTGGCAGCCGCCACCATTGAAAGAACAACCCTTCTTTGTCATGAAAACGCACTCCAAGTTTTCCTTTACAGTGGTACAAACCATCGGAATCACCCCCTTTCGATTTGTTGTCAGTTTATGATCTTGCCGATTGAAAACAAAAACCTTGGCGTAATTATCAACGCATTTTGGACTTGTCAACAAGATTTTGGACACCTCAAAATTTGTGACGCAAGCAGCTTTTCTTTAGGCTGGGCTGGTACAATTGACTAGGCTGGAAGCTTCTCTTGTATTCAAGGGATATTCGTGATAATCTAAAAAAATTAAAGATAGTTTGGGCTTTTTTATATGAGCTGTCCGATGAATCACAGAGCGAGGTGAACTATGCCGGTCTACGTGTGGAAAGGAGAGGACAGGACGGGGGCAACCCAGAAGGGTGAAATAGAGGCCCCTCACGAGCATGCAGTGCGGGCACAGCTGCGTCGCATGCAGGTAAGGCCTACCAAGATCAAGCCAAAGGCCAAGGATCTCTTTGAAAATGTTTCCTTCATGCAGCCCAAGGTGAAAACACCAGATGTGGTGGTGTTTGCTAGACAATTTGCAACCATGATAAATGCTGGACTTCCCCTGATTCAGAGCCTCGATATTCTTCAGTCCCAGCAAGAGAACAAGACATTTCAGAAGATTCTGAAAGAGGTCAAAGACAATGTGGAAGAGGGCTCAACGCTTGCAGATGCCATGGGAAAACACCCGAAAGTATTTGACGAGCTGTTTGTTAACATGGTGGCGGCAGGCGAAGTGGGCGGCATCTTAGATACGATTTTGAACCGCCTCTCGGCTTACATGGAAAAGGCTTTGAAGCTCAGGAGGCAGGTCAAGGGGGCTATGACCTACCCTGCTATCGTCGTTGTTATTGCCATGTTGGTCATCGCTGTTATTTTGATCTTTGTCATTCCGGTTTTTGAGCAGATGTTTACCGACTTTGGGGGGACGCTTCCCGTCCCCACCCAGATCGTGGTAGGCATAAGCAGATTTGTCAAAGGGAATATCCTTTTTATGATTATCGGGCTTGGGGTTTTCGTTTACGCATTTAAAAGGTTTTATGCCTCTGAGAAGGGGCGCGCTTTGGTGGACGACATTGTACTCAAGTTGCCGGTCTTCGGTCCCCTCATGCGCAAAGTCGCTGTGGCCAAGTTCACACGCACCATGAGTACCATGGTAAGCAGCGGAGTGCCCATCTTGGAGGCACTAGACATTGTGGCAAAGACCGCAGGCAACAAGACTGTTGAGAAGGCTATCTATGACGTTCGTTCGGGTATCACGCAGGGTCGAACGATGGCAGACCCCCTGGGTGAGAGCGGGGTGTTTCCATCCATGGTGGTTCAGATGGTGGCGGTAGGAGAACAGACCGGAGCCCTAGATGCTATGCTCGGAAAGATAGCCGATTTTTACGATGACGAGGTGGATTCCGCAGTTGAGAGTCTGACGTCCATGATTGAGCCCTTTATGATGGTATTTCTGGGTACTACCATCGGCGGGCTCGTTGTTGCCATGTATTTGCCGATCTTTAAGATGGCCGGCGTAGTTGCCGGATAGGGCAGTGGCTGGAGTTGCTTCCAAAGAACACGCTTCACAGGACGTTTTGTATGGAAGGCTCCAGTGGTTGATGTTTTGGCGAGTCATATTTGTTACCGTTCTTCTCGGCTCAAGCATCCTAGTCCAATTCAAGCAGCGTGAATCGCTTGCCCCCCCTATGTTGGTTCTTTATGGGCTGATCGCAACTGTCTATCTCCTCACCTTTGCATACGCCGTAATCTTCAAACGATTTGGTCCCAGTTTCAAGTTTGCTTATATCCAAATCGGGCTGGATACAGTGTTAGTCAGTTTTCTTATATATGTAACTGGCAGCATTGACAGTGTGTTCTCCTTCCTTTACTTAGTAGTTATAGTCTATGCGAGTATTTTCCTTTACAAGAAGGGTAGCCTAATCACGGCAGCCCTCTGCAGCGTGCAATACGGGGTCATGATTGACCTGGAATACTACGGAATTCTGAAACCGTTTTATGACATGGCGAGTCTGGGTGTGCAAGGATACGAGGAGCCCTATGTGCTTTACAAGATCCTTATGACCGTAGTGGCCTGCTTCTTGGTTGCCTTTCTGAGCAGTTCCCTGGCGCAGCAGACCCTCAGAACAGAGAGAGAGCTAAAGGCAAAACAAAAAGATCTGGAACATCTGGAGGCCATTAGCGCTAGTATTATACACAGTATTGACAGCGGACTTCTTACGTTGAACTCTGAAGGAATGATAACGACCTTTAACCGTGCAGCTGAAGAGATATCTGGATTCAGTCGGGAAGAAGTGTTGGGAGAACCCTTGTCAAGCATCTTCCAAGATGTGGTGGAACACGTTACCTCTTCGGATGCGTCTCTCAAGAAGGGGCCATACCGTTATGAGATGGAGTTCAAGAGAAAAGACGGGTCTGTCGGTTATTTGGGCTTTTCTATGTCTTTGTTGAAAGAGCCTGATGGAAGATCTATAGGTAACTTGCTAATCTTTCAAGATTTGACACCATTCAAGAACATGGAAGATCATGTCAAAAGAGTAGAGAAGCTGGCTGCTGTTGGCGAGATGGCCGCTGGCATTGCCCATGAAATGAAGAACCCCCTGGCATCCATGAGCGGCTCGATCCAGCTGCTCAAGAAAGGGGTGGACGTCACTCCTGTGGCCAACAAACTGATGGACATTGTGCTCAGGGAAACAGACCGGCTTAATGCCCTGGCAAATGATTTCCTCCTATTTGCGCGTCCTACATCAGACAGCATAGAACCTGTGGAGCTGAGTTCAGCCGTTGGGGACACATTGGAACTCTTTAGAAAAAACGGCATTTGGCAAGACAGGATTACCGTCATCCAAGACCTGGCACCTCAGATGTGGACAGAGATGGACTCAAAACATGCCCACCAGATCATGTGGAATTTACTTTTGAATGCTGCCGAGGCCATTGATGGCAAGGGGGTCATACAGGTTTCCTCCAAAGACGCAGAAGATATGGTTCAGGTAATAGTAAAAGACGATGGCTGCGGTATGTCTAACGAGACGATCAGCAGGATCTTTGATCCTTTTTTTACTACCAAAACCCATGGCACTGGCTTGGGGCTTTCTGTTGTCTACAGGCTTCTAGAATCTTACAACGGACGCATGGACGTTGAAAGTCGAAAGGGCCAGGGGACCACCTTCACCATATACCTCAAGCGAATAGCCCCACCAGGCCTTTTACCTTGACACCACCAGGCAAATACGTTAGCTGAACTGCAACAGCAATCCCCGTCATGATTCAATCGGGGCTGCAGGGAACCTCGATTACAAATCGGGGATCCAATAAAGATTTTTACGGACACATAACGATCCCCAGGAGGATCTCGTCGCCTCATGGACGAAACGAGTGAAGTAATACGCCAGCGACGTGAAAAAGCAAAGGCTCTGTCTGATCAGATTGAGCTTTATCCCAACGACTTTAGGGTGTCACACACGATTGATGCTGTATGGGAATTCATTCGTCAGCGGACAGGGGCAGAGCAGCCTACTGCCGTGTTTGCCTTGGCAGGCCGCATCATGGCACTCAGAAGTTTTGGGAAGGCAACATTTATTCATTTCAGAGATTATACGGGGCAGCTTCAGGCGTACATAAAACGAGATGAGGTCGGCAAGGAGCAGTATGCCCTTTTCAAACAGTTTGATGTTGGCGACTTTATTGGGATTACAGGAAATGTGTTTCAGACGAGGACGGGTGAGTGGACCCTATTGGCAAAGGAGATTCGCCTGGTTTGCAAGGCTATGAGACCGCTTCCTGAGAAGTTCCACGGGTTGCGGGATCCGGAAAAACGGTATCGCCAGAGGTACCTTGATCTCGTTATGAACCCAAATGTTCGGGATATCTTTATCAAAAGGGCTCGTATCATTGAAGCATTCCGAAATTTTCTCTCGGAGCGCGGTTTCTTGGAGGTGGAGACTCCCATGATGCAACCCATACCCGGGGGCGCCGAGGCAACTCCTTTTAAGACTTTCCATGACGCTCTTGGGATGGAACTTTTCTTGCGGATTGCACCGGAGCTTTACTTGAAGCGACTGGTAATCGGAGGGTTTGACCGGGTTTTTGAGGTTAACCGCAGTTTCAGAAACGAGGGAATATCGACCCAACACAACCCCGAGTTTACCATGTTGGAATTTTATCAGGCCTACGCGACTTATGAAGATCTGATGTCTTTGACTGAGGAGATGTTTAGATTTGTGACAAAGCGGGTTTTGGGGAAGACGCATTTTACGTATCAGGGAAACACGATCGATATGAGTGGACCGTGGCGTCGGTTAACGTTGAAAGATGCTCTGAGGGAATTAGGCGGCATTGAGCCTTCAATGTGGAATGATCGACAATGTCTACTTGATTTTGCCAGATCAAAAAGTGTCGAGATTAGAAAGGCAAGGCGAGTGGGCAAAATCCTGACAAAACTATTTGATGTGTTGGTGGAACCCCAGCTCATTGAGCCGACTTTTGTTGTGGGCTATCCTGTAGAGATTTCGCCCCTTGCCAGGAGAAGCAGTTCAGACCCCAACATGACGGAACGATTTGAGCTCTTTATCGGAGGACGGGAGATTGCTAACGGATTTTCAGAATTGAACGATCCGGTTGACCAAAAAAGTCGGTTCCTGGATCAAGTTGTGAATCGAGAGGCTGGCGATCAGGAAGCTCACCATATGGATGAGGATTACGTGATGGCACTGGAATACGGCATGCCATGGACGGCTGGCGAAGGTGTTGGGATTGATCGATTTGTCATGTTGATAGTTGACGCACCCTCTATACGTGAAGTCATCCTTTTCCCCC
Source organism: Desulfobacteria bacterium (assembly GCA_041547605.1). GTDB lineage: Bacteria > Desulfobacterota > Desulfobacteria > Desulfobacterales. Next base: position 6,754 of record JBFEUB010000016.1, on the reverse strand, counting down.
AGCTAAGAAAAGTCGGTCATTAGTCGTTGGTCATTGGCTATTAGTTGACTGCTTTTTGCCTTAATATCCCGTAGCGGGACCCGATTTTGGATAGAAAATTTCTGATGCGTGGTTAGTCATGGCCAATTACCAGTGACGGGCGAATGATACATAACTATTAACTGTGAACGAGTAACCAAGATCGATCATGTCATTTGAATTCTTTGTTGGCCTTCGATATCTCCGGGCCAGGCGGAAGCAGGCCTTTATTTCACTGATAACATACATTTCTGTTGCAGGGGTCATGCTTGGGGTAATGGCCATGATGGTCGTATTGGCTGTAATGACCGGATTCGGGAAAGACATTAAGTCGAAGATTTTGGGGGCAAACGCCCACATCAGGGTCATGAGCCGCGATGGCAAGATGGACCAACACGAAGAGATTATGACAAGGATCGAGGCTGTGGCAGGGGTAAAAGCTTCAGCTCCTTTTATATACAACCAAGTCATGCTTCGCCGCGGGGCAAACGTTTCGGGGGCGATCTTGAGAGGGATTGATCCTTCGCGCGCTGGACAGGTGGTGGATTTGGAGAAGAGCGTGAAAGACACTGATTTGCGTGCCTTGACAAGAGTAGCTGATTCTCATGCGCGGGAAAAAGAGGGCAGACCGGCCCTGCCTGGCATCATCCTGGGAAAGGAGCTCTCTCGGCTGTTGGCTGCGTATCCGGGAGACGAAGTATATATTGTATCGCCCTTTGGTGGAAGTTTAACCCCAATTGGTCGCATACCCCATATGAAGAAGTTTAAGGTGGTGGGCCTTTTTGATTCAGGGATGTACGATTATGACACATCCTTTGCCTACGTGTCCATTGAATCAGCGCAACAGCTCCTCAAACTAGGGGGGTCGGTTCATGGCATAGAGGTAAAGGTAGATGACATATACAATGTCGATAAGATAGCGGGGTCTATTCTTAAGCGTCTGGGGACTGCCTATTGGACGCAGGACTGGATGCAAATGAATAAGAATTTTTTCTCAGCCCTGAAACTGGAAAAGACCGTAATGTTTATTATCTTGGTTTTAATTATTCTAGTGGCTGCTTTCAACATCATCAGCACACTGATTATGATGGTCATGGAGAAAAGCAAAGATATTGCTATACTCAAATCTATGGGGGCCACGAGTAAAAGCGTTATGAGGATCTTCATGTTGGACGGTCTGGTCATAGGTGCCGTGGGCACTATCCTCGGAATAATGGGAGGGAGTGTGCTTTGTTTCTTGTTAAAGCGGTATGAGTTCGTAAAACTTCCGAGCGATGTGTACTATATTTCCACGCTTCCTGTTAGGGTGCAGGTGATCGACGTTGCCCTGATAGCCCTGTCTGCCATTGCCATCAGTTTTTTAGCTACTCTTTACCCCTCCTATCAGGCGTCTAAATTGGACCCTGCGGCCGCTATAAGGTATGAATAACCAGCAGCCATTGATACGTGCCTTAAATGTCCACAAATCCTTTATTACCAATGGCAATCGTGTGGATGTGTTGCAAGGGGTAGACCTAGACATTTACGAGGGCGAGATGGTGGCTATTGTGGGGGCTTCGGGTGTGGGTAAGTCAACACTTTTGCACGTACTGGGCACCCTAGAACATCCAGACCGAGGTGAGATCTTCTATCGGGGGGAAAGCGTTTTTGCTTACGATGAGGCGGGACTTGCCTCTTTTCGTAATCAAACCATCGGCTTTGTTTTTCAATTTCATCACCTGCTGCCAGAATTCAATGCCTTAGAGAACACCATGATGCCTGCTTTGATTAAAGGTGTGAATGCCAAAGAGGCTTGTGAAGGAGCTGAAGCTATCTTAAACCGTGTGGGTTTGGGACATCGCCTGACGCATCATGTTGGGGAATTGTCGGGGGGAGAGCAGCAACGGGTGGCTGTAGCCAGGTCTCTAGTGTTAAGGCCATCGATCCTGTTGGCCGATGAACCTACTGGCAACCTGGACGCTAGAACTGGCGAGTCAATACATGATCTTTTAATTTCATTAAACCGTGATGACGGCATCACAGCGGCAGTAGTTACTCACAATATGAATTTAGCAGAAAAGTTGTCTCGCAGGGTGACACTAGTAGACGGTAAAGCACTGCCCATAGCTTGAGTATTCTATTTTGAAGAAGCTATTATCGTGTGTATTGGTATTGTTACTTTTTGGCGCCAGCGCAATAGCCCAAGAACCGGTTCGTGTTGTTGTCTATCCGTTCGAGGTACATGCGCCCGAAAGGCTTGACGACTTAACAGGACAAATCGAGGATCTTATTGAAAAGCAACTCAGAGACGAAGGGGTTGTGATAGTACAGAGTGACCAGGCACTTGAAAAGCTGCCCAACATCAAGGAAGGCGGCCTGAAACGTTTACGGACCTTGGGGCTTAACGTGGGGGCAGATTTTGTAATATGGGGCAGTCTAACCAAGATTGGTAATCGCTTCAGTCTAGATGTCAAAGTTATGGAATCATACGGGGTTGCTCCTCCAGAGCCTGTCTATGTGGAAGGGGAGGGCCTTGAAACTCTGCTGGATTCTGTTCAAAGAGTTGCCAAAGATCTTGGGTTGAAGGTATTCAGGCGGGAAAGGGTGGCAGAGGTCATCGTGGCAGGGAACAGACGGATAGAATCTGAGGCGATCAAGACAATGATGAAGACTAAGAAAGGAGACATCTATCTGGCAAAACAACTGCAGGATGATCTCAAGTCAATTTACAAAATGGGATATTTTGCTGATGTTCGTATAGAGACCTCCGACACATCGAGAGGCAAAGTTGTGACACTTCAGGTTGCTGAGAACGAAACCATTCGCAACATCGGAATCAAGGGTAATAAGAAATTCGATGATGAAGAAATTAAGGATGCTATCAGTATCAGGTCAGGCGCCATCATGAACGTAAATAAGTTGCAGGGCGACCTGCGGCAGGTCGAAAATCTTTACAAAGAAGAAGGGTATCATCGCGCGAAAGTGGCTTATGAGACGAAGCCTGTGCTGGAGAACCGGGTTGACGTTGATTTTGTGATCGAAGAAGGTAAAAAGGTATACGTCAAGACCGTGTCTTTTGAGGGGAACAAGGCCTATGACGGTGAGAAACTGAGGGACTTGATGAAAACTAAGGAAAAAGGATTTTTCTCGTGGTTTACCTCTTCAGGAGATCTGGATCATGAAGTCTTGGACCAGGACGTGTCTAAAATAGCCGCATACTATCATAATCATGGGTACATTCAGGCAAAGGTGGCAGAGCCATCCCTGCGGTATGAGGGGGAGGAGATCTTTATCACTATCAAGATAGATGAAGGGCCCCAGTTCACGGTGGGCAAGGTGGACCTAGATGGGGATTTGGTTCAGTCCAAAGGGGAAATGCTAATAAAGATAAAGATTGCTCAGGAAAGGTTTTACAACCGTGAACTAATACGAGAGGATGTTTTGACACTTCAAGACATGTACTCAGATGCGGGTTATGCCTATGCGGACATTTCACCACGCATTGACCAGGACTCCGAGAAACTTACAGCCGACATTACATATTTGATCAAAAAGGGGCCACCAGTCTATTTCGAAAAGATCATTATAACAGGCAATACAAAAACCCGTGACAAGGTCATTCGCAGGGAGTTGCAGGTGTATGAACAGGAACTGTTTAGCGGCAGGCGCCTAAAGCGAGGGATACGAAATATTTACCGCCTCGATTTCTTTGAAGATATCAAGGTCAATACGACCAAGGGGGCGGGTGATGACAAAATGATTCTTAAGGTCGACGTAACTGAAAAACCGACAGGCGCTTTTAGCTTTGGCGCCGGATACAGCTCCATGGACCAACTGTTTGGGGTGGTTTCAATTGCACAGAGAAACCTGTTTGGACGGGCCCAGGTCCTGAATGTGAGGGCCCAAATAGGCGGACAAAGCAGCCGATATACACTGAGCTTTACTGAGCCCTGGCTCTTTGACACTCCTTTGTCATTAGGTTTTGATATTTATAACGCGATTCGGGACTATGATACCTATGATAAGGACAGCACAGGCGGTTCCATTCGGGTTAGCTATCCGTTTTTTGATTACACGCGGGCATATTTTTCCTACAACTATGACAAGTCAAAGATCGAAGACCTCACTGAGGACGCTTCGTCCTCGATTAGGGAGTGGGAGGGAACAAATATCGGCCACACCGTGACCGGTGTTTTGCGCCGCGATTCAAGGGACCGCATTTTCAATCCTACCGAAGGATCAGACAACAGCATCACGGTCAAGCACGCGGGAGCGCCCTTTGGGGGCGATATTGGTTTCACAAAATATGTCGCGGACTCCGGGTGGTATTTCCCGCTTTTCTGGGGTACAGTTGGACTGCTGCATGGCCGGACCGGATATATACACGACGATTCGGTCGGGAAGGTGCCTACCTGGGAACGTTTTTATTTGGGCGGCATGGACTCGGTCCGGGGTTATGACTGGCGGGATATTAGCCCGAGAGATCCTGAAACTGGCGATGAGATCGGCGGGAACAAAATGTTGCAGTTCAACGTGGAACTTATCGTTCCGATAGTAAGAAAAGCAGGTCTCATGGGGGTACTTTTCTATGATACAGGTAATGCCTATGACAACGGAGAAAACATTGATTTGTCAGACCTCCGGGAGAGTATTGGCTTCGGTTTCAGATGGTATTCTCCGATTGGGCCCATGCGTCTGGAGTACGGCTATATTTTGGAGACCGATCCCAGGGGTGACGGTGAGGCAGGGGAAGGTCGTTGGGAGTTCACCATGGGGATGGCATTTTAGGTCAGTGGTCATCGGCGATAAGAAGGCATTCAAGCAACGAACCAGCGACTGGGTACTGATACAGTGAATAGTCATAAATGAGCGGAAAAAGGAGGTTCTTTATGAAGGCGCTCAGCATATTCTTGCCTTTAACGCTTTGCCTGTTTGGTCTTGGAGGAGTCGTCTATGGCGCTGAGGTGCAAAAAATTGGAATCATCGATCTCCAGGAAGTAATCGAAAAATCCAACCCAGGTAAGCGCTCATCTGTTGAGATCAAGAGCCAGGGAAAAAAGATGGAGGAGGTTCTCAAGGAGAGGAGCGCTGAAATTGAAGAGTTAAGGAAGTCTTTGGATCAAAAGGCCCTGGTCATCAGTGATGACGCGCGTGAGGCAAAGGAAAAGGACTTACGTGATAAGGTTGGTGACTTAAAGTCTTTGCAGAGGCAGTATCAGGATGTCCTGAGAGAACTCAACATCAATCTTTCTAAGCAGATAACAAAAGACGTTTTTGAGATCGTCGAAAAAATAGGGAAAGCAGATGGGTATTCATTGATTATTGATCGCCGTGTGGGGGGCGTGGTTTACGCACCTAATGCCATTGACATCACCGACAGGGTCATAGAAGAATACAATGCCGTGGACGCCAAGCGTGATAAAGAAGAAGACGCTTCTTCGAAGTCAAAGAAGAATTAGGGAGTTTTGTGTTGGAGTTAACTGTCCACCAGATAGCGGAGTTGGTCAGCGGTGAGGTCGCGGGAAATGGCGATTTTATAATCAGAGGTGTTTCTTCGTTCGATGATGCTGGGCCACATGACATCACGTTTGCTGCATCCGCCAGCTACAGGAAGCGCGTTGATGAAACACGGGCCGCTGCCGTGATTGTTTCATACGACGTTTCCGAATCTGGGAAGACCCTCGTAAGGGTCGAGGACCCAACACTAGCCATGGCTAAGGTCTCCAGTCTGTTCCATCCGGTTCACCGCCCGGGGATGGGGGCCAACCAGAATGCTGTTGTGGGGAAGAACTTAACATGTGGCATTGATGTTTCCATTTGCTCAGGTGCGTTTATCGGGGATGATGTGATCTTGGGTGACCGTGTGACGGTCTACCCGGGAGTGGTGATTGATAATCGTGTGCGGATAGGCGATGACGTGGTTCTATATCCAAATGTATGCATCTTGGAACGCTGTGAAATTGGCAATAGGGTAATCATCCATGCGGGTTCTGTGATCGGTAGCGATGGGTTTGGATTTGCATTCGACGGTGAGCAATATTATAAAATTCCTCAGACAGGAATTGTCCGGATTGACGATGACGTTGAGATCGGTGCCTGCAATACGATTGACCGTGCGACTTTTGGCCACACCTGGATTAAAAAAGGGGTGAAGACAGACAACCTGGTGCATATTGCTCATAATGTGGTGGTGGGTGAAGATACCGTGCTGGTTGCACAGGTAGGGATTGCGGGGAGCGTGACGATTGGACACCACGCAATCTTAGCCGGCCAAGCGGGAGTTGCACAACATGTCACCATTGGTAACCGTGTAACTATAGGAGGTCAATCAGGAGTTGCCAAATCCGTACCTGACGATCAGATTGTGTCTGGTACTCCGGAAATGCCTCACCGACTCTGGTTGAAGGTCTGCAACATCATCCCTAAGCTTCCCGACATGAAGAAAAAGATAAGAGAATTGGAGAAACGTATCAAACGGCTGGAAAAGGTTTCTAAGGATTAGCCAGCGGAATGTGCTTAAATAACCCGAACCGTATGAAATGAACTAGAACCCATCTCAAAAATGCGTCTAAGGCCCCATGGCGGCGTTGCGGGTCGGCTAAAAATGCTCACATGCTACCCGTCGTGTATGCTGCGCTTTTTCGCCTCCCCGCGCCTTGCCCTGAGCCCTGATTCACTTTTTTGAGATGGGTTCTAGGTATCTCTTGGTAAGTACGCTCGCCACACTGGACACAACGGTCATCTCTACTATCCGGCT
>JBFEUB010000015.1:0-30862 GCA_041547605.1 Desulfobacteria bacterium | reverse complement strand
GAGCATATCAAGACGGAAAAACGCCAAACCGAGGCCGAAATTGTCAAGCTTGAAAAACGCCTCACCAGGGCGAAAGAGGCGCTTCATGACTTGAAGGGTGACTTGATAGAGATAGGCAAAACTCTTGAATCATTAGATAGAAAATCTGTAGAAAAGCGGCAAGACCTTGCCGATCAGGTACGCAAGGTCCAGACCATGGAGGCTGAAAACTACAAGATTCGCTCCCGGCATGCAGCACTCAAGAAGATGGATGAAAACTATGAGTGGTACAAAGAGGGAGTTCGCGCAATCATGAGGGAATCCAACTCACACGACCCGGATCGCAGGGGGATTCGTGGACTGGTGGCCGATGTTATCGAAGCCGAACCCTCCTATGAAGATGCCGTGGAAGCAGCCCTTGGTGAAGCCTTGCAATACGTCATCGTCAAGGACCAGCAGGGTGGTGTTGCAGCTATTGACTATCTTCGTGCGCGATCGGCCGGACGGGGAGGGTTCATCCCCATGAAAGGGGTCAGGCCAATTATCAATATAGACGAAAATGTTCCTCGGCCAAACTCGCCTGTCTCTCAAGGGCTCCTCCTCGATCATATACACGTGAAAAAGGGCTATGAAGGCCTCATCAAATCCCTCGCAGGACATGTCGTCATTGCCGAAGACCTAGAAGCGGCTCTCGCGCTTTGGAACAGCAACGGGTTTCCTCACACCATTGTCACACAAAAAGGAGACCGCGTTTGCTCACAAGGCATCTTGATAGGAGGAAGTTCGGACCATGCCGCCCCGGGTATCCTGGCCAAGAAGAAGGAAATCCGAGAATTGGGCAAACAGCTCTCCCGGTTGGACACCGACACTGCAAAGGCCAAATCCAGACAGGAACAATTAGAGACGGAAACGATTGCGTTGGAGACACGGATTCAAAAAACACGACAAATCCAACGACAAAAGAGTGAAGAAGAGGTGGCTCTTGACAAGGAGCTTTACCGGCTTACGGAAGAGCGCAAACATGCCCTTCAACGCTTGAATGTCCTGCACCTCGAAGCCCAGCAAATGCGAGGTGAGGAAACAGACTTGGATCTGGAACTCTCCAGGCATGAGGAGGTGTTATCTGAACTCTCACGCCAGATCAAAACAACGGAGACCGTAGTCATCCAAAAAAGTGGAGAGATCAAAGAGGTTTCAGAAAAATTAGAGTCTTTAAACCAAAAGCTTGTGACGCTGGACCTAGCATTGACGAGGCTGCAGGCAGAATATGACAACGCCCAAAATACCGTGCGACGTTTAAGGCACTTTCAAGATGAGCGGCTGGGTGAGATGAGCCACTTGGCCAAGCAGCTGAAGCAAAAAGAACTTGACAGCATAGCTGTTCAAAAGCGGCAAGGAGAAGACCAGGACAAGTTTGCCCAAATGTATGCCGAGATGCAGAACGCGGACGAAGCTTTGGCTGAGATGGAAGCAGAATACCAGACGATCGAAAGGATGCTGGAAGAAAGCGACCGGGCACTCGCTGATGTTGGAAGCGCGCAACAAGAAGCCCTGCAGAAAATCCAACAACTCGAACTCAAGCAAACCGAGAGGCGAATGAGGCGAGAACACCTTGTAAGTCGCATTTGGGAGAGTTACCGCTTAGACATCGAAAGTGCAGATCAAGACGATCAGACTGAAGGCCTCTCTGCAGAAGAAATGGAAAAGGAGATGGCGCGATATCGCGAAAAGATCATAAGAATCGGTGATGTTAACCTTGCAGCAATCCCGGAATATGAGGCCTTGGAGGAACGCTACCGATTTCTCAGCGAACAGCGTGATGACTTAGTTGATGCTATAGAGGCCCTGCGTCGAGTCATTCGCAAGATCAACCGGACATCTTTGAGACAGTTCATGAGGACTTTCAAGGCAGTGAATGAAAAACTCCATGAAGTCTTTCCGAGACTGTTTGAGGGTGGCACAGCCAAGTTGGCACTCACCGACCCGAAGCGACCGTTAGAATCAGGTGTATCTTTCTTGGTTCATCCACCTGGAAAAAGACTGACCCGCATGAGTCTTCTCTCTGGTGGGGAAAAGGCCCTATCTGCTATTGCCCTTGTCTTCTCACTGTTTTTGATCAAGCCCTCAGCCTTTTGTATTTTCGATGAAATTGATGCTCCATTGGACGATGTAAACACGTATCGTTATAACGACCTTCTTCGGCAGATAGGAGAAGCTTCCCAGGTCATTCTGATTACCCACAACAAGCAGACCATGGAGGTGGCAGATGCCCTTTTTGGTATCACCATGGAAGACAAGGGAATCTCAAAACTCGTCTCAATAAACCTTGAAAGTAATCGTGAATTGTGATTCATGTATTTGTGCAATGCCATAGCGAATAATAATTTTCGTATAACGAAAGAAGCCTATCCATGGCCCTCAGATGGTTCAAAAAGAAAAAGAGGACCGCGGCCCCGGAAGATCTGGCGCAACAGGAACCGGCGGCTGAACAAATAGAAGCGGAAGTAACAATATCTGAACCGTCAACAAAAGGGAGTTTCTTTGGATTAGGGAAAAAGAAACCCGACCCCCCCCCGGAAGAGCCGATCCAAGAAGAGCAAGCACCCTCGCCCGAACTGCCAAAAGAGTCCCGGGAGTCAGACCAAACAGAACGTTTCGACACGGAAACGCTAGTATCCGAGGCGCCAAAGGAAGGCGTTTTCCGCAGACTCAAGAATAGTCTGTCCAAGACAAGAAAGGCTTTTACTACTCGTATCGATAATCTTTTACTCGGGAAAAAGGAGATTGACGAAGAGCTACTCGAAGACCTTGAGGAGATTCTCATTACCTCAGATATCGGCGTTCAAACGACCATGGCCCTCGTTGAACAGGTCAGAGAAGGCGTCCAGAAAAAGGACCTCAGCAATCCCGGGGAACTCAAGCAGGCACTTCAGGATCAGATTGTCTCCTTTCTGAAAGTTCCCTCAAAACCGCTTCAAATCTCCCAAAACAAACCCCATGTCATTATGGTCATAGGCGTTAACGGCGTCGGCAAGACAACGACGATCGGAAAGTTGTCGGATCGTTATATACAACAGGGACGACGCGTCCTTTTGATCGCAGGAGATACTTTCAGGGCCGCTGCTGTTGAACAGCTGGAAATTTGGGGAGAGCGTGTTGGTGCGGAAGTCATTTGCCACAAGGAACACGATATGAAGCCCTCCGCCAGAATTGACCCCTCTGCCGTGGTCTATGACGGCATCCAGGCAGCAATGGCAAGGGGTGTGGACGTGGTCATGATTGACACAGCAGGACGCCTTCATACCAAGGTCAACCTCATGGAACAACTTAAGAAAATCCGCCGGACGGTTGCCCGCCAAATTCCTGATGCTCCTCACGAGATCCTGTTGGTTCTGGATGCCACAACGGGACAAAACGCGATATCACAGGCTCAGCTCTTTCACGAAGCCCTTGAGATAACGGGCATTGTCCTCACAAAACTCGACGGCACGGCAAAGGGTGGCATTGTGGTAGGCATTTGTCAAAGTTTGAAACTTCCCATCCAGTATATTGGGCTCGGTGAAAAGGCCAATGACCTGCAAGACTTTGAAGCTGACGTTTTTGCCAGGGCCCTGTTCTAGGAACTAACAACGCAAATGTCCAAGAACATCCTGGTCATTGACGACGAACCGAATCTTCGGCATATGCTGACTGTAGTTCTTGAAAAAGCAGGCTATACGGTCAGTTCTGCCGCAGATGGTGAGCAAGCCCTGTCTTTGATTGAGGCTAAACTCTTCGATCTGATCTTGTGTGATTTGCGCATGCCTGGCATGGACGGTCTTACCTTCTTGAAGCACGCCGCGCGGCAGACTCTTGATGCAGCTGTTATTATGATGTCGGCATACGGTTCCATCGATACGGCTGTTGAGGCCATGAAGCTGGGAGCTGCCGACTACATTTCAAAACCCTTTAAACCAGATGAAATCCTCCTCAAGCTAGGACAGATAGAGGAAAGAAATCGGTTACGTCAAGAGAACATTAAGCTTCGACATGCAATTCAAGAAACTTTCTCCTTTCAGAATATTGTGGCCAAGAGCGCTTCCATGAGGAAGATATTTGACACCGTCCAGAAGATTGCTGATTACAAGACTACGGTTCTGATCACCGGAGAGAGCGGCACCGGGAAGGAATTAATTGCAAGAGCCATCCATTATAATGGCGAAAGGAAACGCGGTCCTATGGTGGCCATTAATTGCGGTGGGTTGCCTGAAAACCTTTTAGAAAGTGAGCTATTCGGACATGTCAAAGGAGCCTTCACAGATGCAAAGAAAGACAAGAAAGGGCTCTTTCAGGAAGCCAGTGGTGGAACGCTTTTTCTGGATGAGATTGCAGAATTGCCCCTGTCGCTGCAGGTGAAGCTGCTTCGCGTGCTGGAAGATGAAATGGTGCGGCCAGTGGGAAGCACACAGTTCATTAAAGTTGACGTTCGAATCATTGCTGCTACAGCCCAAGATTTAGCTGAAGCGGTCAAACAGATCGCTTTCAGGGACGACCTGTTTTATCGAATCAATGTCCTCTCGATCCACGTCCCGCCCTTAAGGGACCGAAAAGAAGATATTTCGCTCTTAGTCAATCATTTCATCGCAAAACTCAACAACCGCCTACAAAAACGGATAAAGGGTATTCAAGCTCAGGCTCTTCAGGCGCTCATGGACTACCCGTGGCCGGGCAACGTCAGAGAACTCGAAAACGTGATTGAACGTACTATGGTGTTGACGGACCGCATTGAGATACACGCGGATGAACTCCCAGAAGAGATACGAATGGGCCCAGATGCACGTGAACTATGGCCAACTAGTAGTATCTCTCTTAAGGCCAATACCATGGTGCTCGAAAAGGCGCTGATCCAAAGGGCTCTCCAGGAAACCAACCACAATCGAACGCGCGCGGCTAAAATCTTAGAAATCAGCCATCCCACACTTCTTTCCAAGATGAAGGCTTACAGGATCTCATGAAGGGCTTCTTCGAAAATCGCTTGTATTTTGACGAAAGGAGGGTGGTGGCCACCGGAAACCGAGGTAGAATCTTGCTCTGTGAAGAAAAAAAACCAAAAAAGCGCATTATACTGTTGACAACCGTATCATATCAATGTAAGGGAAAATCGCTGTAGCAGGGGGGTTCTACAAAAAGAATGCGTGTAAACCTTAAGTAGAAAGGGAGGGAAGCAACAATGACAAAGGCAGACATTGTGGAGAAGATGGCCAAAGATGCTGGTATCTCCAAGGCGGCAGCAGGCACTGCGCTGAATTCTTTTGTGGATACTGTAACCAAGGCGCTGAAAAAGAAAGACGGCAAAGTGACCCTCGTAGGCTTCGGAACTTTCTCGAAAGTGCGTCGTAAAGCCCGGAAGGGTCGAAACCCTCAGACGGGCGCAACTATCAAGATTAAGGCCTCCAACACTGTAAGGTTTAGGCCTGGCAAGGCGCTGAAAGGCGCATTGTAAGCCCGAAATACCTTTTGACCATTGGGATTGGTTCTCATCCGATTCGGCTATCTGTTGTAGAAAAATTGTTTCAAGGCAGGGTTTCACACTCCGCCACCGGTTCGTGAATGATGAGAAGAGGAATCACTCGGATGAGAACCAACCTTCTTTCACCCAAACGTAATATCAAAACCGCCGAACTCTCCCGTGTAAGGCTCCCACGTCAGGGAGACGTCACTTACTCGGGCAAGAGGGGGCCCAGCCTCGCACCATTTCAGCATAGACTTGACATCCGCTTTTTCTCCCTCAAATACCGCTTCAACACGTCCATCGGGTAGATTCTTCACCCAGCCCTTAACATTGCGCTCAGAGGCTGCGCGCCTTGTATCCAGCCTGAAACACACACCCTGAACGCGTCCGTCAACGACGACATGCGCTCTAACCTTTTTCATAACCTTTTTCCCTTGTCTAGCTCGCCAGTTCCCCCTCCCCTCTCTGACGCTTAGTCTGTGAGGAAAGCAACCCTGTGAATTCTTCTTCATTAAGTATCGCTATTCCTAACTCCTTAGCCCTGTCAAGCTTGGACCCTGGATCTTTCCCTGCCACCACATAGGTAGTCTTTCGACTCACCGAAGAGCTAACCTTGCCACCCAAAGCCTCAATGCGCGCCTTGATCTCTGCTCGTGTCATGGACTCAAGGGCGCCGGTGAGAACAATTGTCTTGCCGGCCAGAAGCTCCTCTGCCACCGTCTTCTCGGGAGCAATCTCCACACCAGCTTCCACCATCATCCGTTCGATGTTTCTCTGATTCTTAGGATTATCAAAAAATGCGCGCACGCTGTAAGATACCTGCGGTCCGATCTCGTCTATGGCCATAAGCTCCTCACGGGAGGCAGACATCAAATCGCCCAAGGCCTTAAAATGGCGGACCAAAACGTGCGCCATATGTTCACCCACATGCCGGATGCCCAAAGCGTAGATGAACCGTGATAGCGTGATTTGCTTGCTTTTATCTATGGCGTCGATCAGGTTCTGCGCTGATTTTTCGCCCATCCTTTCAAGGCTTGTCACAGTGGCATTGTTAAGGGAAAAAACCTCCGCATAGGACTTCAACAGCCCTTTGTCCACCAACTGGCCGATCAGCTTAACCCCCAAACCATCTATGTCAAAAGCCCCTTTAGACGCAAAATGCTTGATGCGCTCCTTCAGCTGGGCAGGACAATTAGCATTGACACATCGCCACACGGCTTCATCCTGCAGGCGGAGCACTTTAGAGCGACACACGGGACATACGGAAGGCATTTCAAACGGTTCTTCGACCCCGGTGCGTTTGGTCGTGATAACCTTGACAACCTCAGGAATTACATCTCCCGCCCGCTGTATCCATACGGTGTCACCTACGCGAACATCTTTTCTTCTGATTTCATCCTCATTGTGGAGGGTGGCGCGGCTCACGGTCACCCCCCCCACAGGTACAGGCTCCAGATGCGCCACCGGAGTTAACGCCCCCGTCCGGCCCACCTGAACGTCGATCTTCAGCACACGGGTAGTCTCTTGGGTGGCCGGAAACTTGTGGGCTATGGCCCACCTTGGGCTGCGGGACTTTTCACCCAGCCTTTTTTGCAGTATCAAATCGTCCACCTTGACGACAATACCGTCCATCTCGTAGGGCAAGTCATGACGCCTATCGAGCAAATCTCTGTAGTAAGCGACAATTTCTTCAAGCGGGGCCTTCGGTTTAATATGAGGATTCACCCGACACCCTAAAGCTTTGAGGGCCTGAAGGATTTCCCAATGTGAAGTAAATTCAAGGTCGGTTACGACACCAACACCGTAGCAGAATATCTCTAGTGGGCGTTTGGCCGTTATCCTCGAATCAAGTTGTCTGAGAGACCCTGCCGCTGCATTCCTCGGATTGGCAAACGGTGACTCGCCCTTATCCAGGCGCTCTTCATTCAATCGTTTGAAGGCTTCCACAGGGATAAATACCTCTCCCCTAACCTCCAAGCGGGAAGGAATTGCCACGGATACCGTGTTAAGAAGGACAAGAGGAACGGTCTTGATCGTCCGGATGTTTGGCGTAATGAGCTCGCCCGTATAACCATCGCCTCGGGTGGAGCCCTCAACCAGTCGACCATTTTCATAAACTAACTCCACAGCCACACCATCCAATTTCGGTTCAGCCGTGTACAGCAATGACAAATCGGTATTCAGAAACCGCCGAACCCTCTGATCAAAGGCGCGCACTCCTTCTTCGTCAAAGGCGTTTTCCAGACTCAGCATGGGAATCGTGTGGGCCACAGTTTCAAACTTTGCAAGAGGCCGTGCTCCTACTCGCTGCGTCGGGGAATCAGGCTCAACGAGTTCCGGATACGCCGTCTCCAATGCAGTAAGTTCCTGCATAAGACGGTCGTATTCAGCATCTGAAATCTCCGGCTCATCTAAGACATAATAGAGATGATTGTGATGGTGAAGGGCCTGACGAAGTTCCGTTACCCTCTTCTTGACATCTTCCTTCATGGGGTTGGAAGTACTTCCTGGTATAGTTCAGTATTGCTTGAGTTGTAAAAACCTTACTTGTCTGAAAAAAGGGCGTTTGAAGCTTCCTTCAGAAAGCAAAGAATAGCACGCTGTCGCAGTTCAAAAGGCTAAACGCTGTGGAACCTACGCGCTCAGCTTTTTGCATGTTGAACACAGAATATCCACCGCTATCTTACGTGACTTTTTAAACTTGCTGCTTGAAAACCCAGGCCTCCATTGCAGTGAGCCAAGCTCATCGGAAACCACAAGGAGAGCCCCTATCTCGACGCCCCGGAACCGCGCCGCGCTAAACAAGGCTGAAATCTCCATGTCTACGGCGAGCACACCTTCCCTCTGAAGCAAAAGGACTCTCTGTCTGGTCTCCCGGTAAGGAGCATCTGTGGACCATACAAGGCCTTTGTGAAAATGGATGGGGTACTTCTTAAGGCTTGCCTCAATCGCCTTCACCAAGCCTTCCGACGCTCTCGGGCCTTCGTTCCTCACACGATAGTACTCAGATGTCCCCTCCCCAACCAGTGCCCGATCCGGTACCACAAAATCGGCAACGCCCACCCCGTGCTGGACAGAGCCACACCAGCCCAAAAAGAGTATCTTCTTGGCACCCAACACAACGAGTTTCTCCAGAATCATCACCGCGTGTGGGGCTCCCAGCATAGGTCCTACCACGGTCATGTCTTGATGACGATATGTTGCCTTGTATAACCTGCTTGTCATGATTCTGCATACTGGCCGACCGGGGATGCCCATAAATTGCCGCATCAGAGTCACGTCTCGCTCCATGGCCACCATGACTGCTACAGGTCCAAGTGTGGGATCACTTTTCTCTTTTCTTGCGAATACAACCTCGTTGTTCATCTCAACCTTGGATTACTTCCTTCTGTTGTTTGCTTTTTGTGAGGTAATTTCACACAAAAACGGCAGGGCATCTGTTCTACATACAACATCCCACACATATTGTCGCATGACGTTTCGGAACATTTTGTGCGTCTCTGTGCGTCCAAGGTACTCCACAATCCGACCAGCAATGGCAAGCGGTGGTTCATCCAGCCCCAAAAAGCACACGCCTTCTCCGAGCTCGCGAAATGGTCCGATGTCCGAGCACGCAATGGGCAGCTTGATCATCCCGGCCTCCAAGAGGGGCAAACCAAAGTCTTCATCTTTACTTGTCATGAGAAGTAAGTCTGCCATGAGATAAAGGTTCACGAGTTCAACAGCCCGCTCAATCCACTTGCGTGGGACAATGCGCGTCGGCTGAAGGACAAAGAGATCATCGTCTTCAAATCCGAGTTCCTGGCGCAGTAAGATACCGTTGGGCGTTAATGGTGGTGAATTTGCAAAATCAAAGACGTTTGGAATGACCGCATTACTGATCCCCGTCCGGTAACTCAGTTGCCGAGAGGCTGCTGAGTTGATTACCACGTGGCGCATCGAATAGAGGTTTGGAGGAAAAGAAAGCTGCAAGTAATCCCGAACGGCGCTAATGAGGAAGCGCTTCCGTTCCCAACTAAAATTGTGGTGATGCGCTATGCACGGCATCCCGGTCTCCGCTATCAGTTCGGTTATCGCAAGGCCCAGAGGGATGTTTATTGGAATAGCTATGGCATTTTCCGGAATCACGAGATCAATCTTGAATTCGCGACAAAACTCGTATGGTCTTGATTTGAGGTAATCCTTTAGCTCCTGAATCCGCTCTGAAACCGACGTTTTGCGGGTTGTGGTCCCAAAAAACCCTAAATGGATTTCCAGCATTTCTGGGTCTTCAAAATGGGCCTTGGGTTCCAACAAGGACCGTTACGGTGGCGTATCCAGTTCACCGGCAAAAAAGCAGCATTCATAGCCATTTCGTTCCAGAACCTGATACCACTATAGGTTTCCGGGGTCACACCGTCTGTCCCAGCAATCCGTGTAGACACAAATCCGATTCTCTTCATTATGAACCTTTCTCTTGTCCGTAATCAATTCGGAATTCTGGCGGGAGCTTTGTTCTTTTTAAAGTGTTTTAATATAACATATTTGACCAAGATTAGCCATTATATAATGGCTACCGGACACACCATCTCGCGAGTGGGTAAAGAGCACGCAGGAACTGGATCATGAGTTCTCAAGTTTTCTGTCAAGCCAGCCGGTCAATCGCAAAAGCTATCGCTAACTCCCCAACTCACTGATAGAAGCTTCCATAATTGACAAGAGACTATATCCAAGATAAGAACCAGTGGGGTCAACCATTAAATTATAACGGATCAGCTGCCAGGAAGTCCTTAAATGCAACAAGAGCCATACGTCAAGATTGATATTTTGGAAAGCGAGATAGAAGCGCAGCTTCTTGATTCTATCTTAGACGAACGAGGCATTCCTCATTATATACAGTCTCACTACGACACAGCATACGACGGCCTGTATCAGACCCAGAAAGGATGGGGACACATAAAAGCCCCTTTTTCCTGGTCAGAAGAAATAAAGGAAATCCTCTCCGAAATCAGAGCCACGCAGGACTCACCATGATTGTCTCAACCTACCAGCCCCTTTTCTCTCCTTTTCCTGCCTTTTTTTTCAAGGCCCACTTTTCAGATCTGATGGTTATCCTCGATCGTGTCCAATTTCCTCTACGAAGCACGTGGATGACTAGAAATCGTTTCAAAAATGATCAGGGCACCTTGTGGATCACGATCCCAGTGCGGAAGAAAGGCTTGGGCCTACAACAAATTGACCAGGTAAGGATATGCTACGAAGGCAACTGGAGGAGAAAACATCTTGCCAGCCTGAAAAGCTCTTACGCCAATGCCCCTTATTTTGACGAGCATCTCGACATGGTCCAAGAGATGTTCTCTGGAGAATTTGAAAGACTCGTCGAGCTCAACCTTTGGATTATTCAATATTTGAAGAAACATCTAACCATAAACACCCCTATAAAACTGCAGTCCGATTTGGGTGCATACGGTAAAGGAAATGCGCTTTTGATCGACATTTGTCGGCAAGTGTCCGCCTCTCATTTCCTGGCACAAAATGCCACAAGAAGATACCTTCATGCCCGACTGTTTGCAGAAGCAGGCATTGCATTGAAATTCTTCAAACCACCCTCCCCTGTTTATCCCCAGCTTTGGGGACATTTTATCCACGACCTGTCTACCTTTGATCTCCTTTTTAACTGCGGGCCAAAGAGCCATGTCATCCTGTGCGGTTCAGCCGACGATTCTGGTCAGGGCTCCAAAAATGCCATGGGTAACCCTGCCTAGCTGATGATAGGCGATCTTGTCGGAAGTGTCTTCTGAGGAATGATAGTAGGGATAACGAAACAGAGCAGTATCCGTTACCATAATAGCAGGATAGCCACAATGCCAGAAAGACCAGTGGTCAGACCAGTCAATGCCTGTGAGGAAGCCAAAAGTGGCCACACACTCAACCGGAAAATCACTCTCTTGCATGAAATGTCTCGTAAAGGACTTAACCAGCGGCTTTGATGGAAGGTTGCCCACAACGGCAATGAAGTTGCCCTTGTCCGGATAAAAGAATCTGAAGGGGAAGGGATACCTTTGCGTCTTGGGTTCATCCCGGTAGTAACCTATGGTTTCAAGACAAACCATTCCCACAATGTTTTCTTTTCTCTCCTGACACGCCTTGGCATAAACAAGGCTACCCATAGATCCGGTCTTGAAAAAAGGCGGTTCCTCGTTAACAAAGGCCACAAAACGCAAGGTTCTGCCGGGCGATTGTTTGCTGAAAAGTCGGCTCAGCTCCAGAAGGGCTGCCAAAGCAGAGCCGTTGTCATTGGCTCCGGGAGCCCAGGAAACGGTGTCATAGTGAGCACCAACAAGCACGATTTCCCCTGGCTTTGATTTTCCGGGGATCTCAATAGCAAGGTTCTGACACGGGACGTTCTGCAGGCTATAGGTCTGACTGCTCACCTCGTATCCAGTCTTTTCCCAAAAGGTGCGGATATATTCTGCAGCAGCATTCAGCTTCTCCGATACAAAGACGTTTCGCGGCCCGATTTCATGGGCAAGGACGGCAATATGCGCCTTCAGCAGCGATTCCAACGCATCAATGTCTTGCCTGGCACGGCCATTGAATAACGGGCGCTGCACTTCCGGGCAAATATCGATCATCGCCTTGTATGCCCAGATACAAAAGCCAGCCAGAAATACAAAGAATAAAATGTAGCCCATGGCCCTGACTTTCCACAATTGGATTCACCCAACGAAACTTAAAAGTGATGGACTCCCGAGAAGTCGGCAAACAGACGGTACAGTAAAAAGCTCCAGATGCAAGGCGCGCGAGTCTTGAGAAATGAGGCATACGTACAGCATGTCGCAATGACGAAAGACGAAGCGCAATCCCGACAAGTCGGGACAGATGGACTTCTTACGAAGCCGTCACAGGTTATCAATCGATACAGGCTCCACTGCATCGGCCAATTCGAAGCCAAAGACCTTTGAGTAGAAATAAAGCTCGCTGTCCAGAGCCTGCTTGATGCTCTCAGCGCGGCGCAAGCCGTGCTGCTCGTCTTCAAACGGAACATAGGCAACAGGCACCCCTTTGGCGCGGAGGGCATCGACCATCATCTCTGCCTGCTTGGGTGGCACAATCTTGTCCTCAAGTCCTTGAAAGAAGATCACCGGACACGACAGGCGCTCAACGAAGTTAATGGGTGAGCGTTTCCTATACAGATCGCGAGCTTCAGGATACGGACCAATCAGCCGATCCAGGTACCGCGACTCGAACTTGTGTGTATCTTTGACTAGGGCTTCTAGCTCGCTAACGCCGCAGTAGCTTGCCCCAGCCTTGAAAATATCCCGAAAGGTTAGCGCGCATAGGGTGGTGTAGCCGCCAGCGCTTCCCCCCCTGATGGCGAGACGTTCGGCATCCACTTCACCGCGTTCCACAAGATAATGAGCACCATTCACACAATCGTCAACGTCCACGATCCCCCACTGACCATTGAGCCGCTCACGATATGTACGGCCATAGCCAGTGCTCCCCCCATAATTCACATCAAGGACAGCGATCCCCCGGCTGGTCCAATACTGGATCATAAAGTTTAGTGTGCCGGAAGTTGCTGCTGTCGGCCCACCATGGCTTATGACAATGAGAGGGGGCTTCTCTTCGGATGGAGCTACACACTCAGCATTCTTCGGAGCATAGAAGAAGCCGTGAGCGGTGAGTCCGTGCTTCGTTGGGAACTGCATGGCCAAGGGCTGCGACAGATACCCCGGATCAATCTTGACCTCGCTCGACCGGCGCAGCACCGCTATCTCGTCCGTGGCAAGGTCAAGCTGGACAACAGATGTGGGTTCAGTGGGCGAGGCCCCGAGGAACACGACGCGACCGGGCGCCGCCTGGACACACCCGATCGAGCTGTAAGGTGTGTCAATGAGTTCAAGCTCACCAGTCACTGTATCTATACCCGCTAAGTGCCAGGTCCCGCGCTGAGTATAGGCGCAAATAATGCGACGTGCTGATTCTATGGCATACGTGGACATTCCGAAGACCCACTGAGGCAATCCGAACTCGGCCTCCATCTGACACAACGGTTCGGTTCGCCCATCACGCCAGCAATAGAGATTCCACCAGCCAGTGCGGTCCGAGACAAAGTGGAGGGTGCCATCTGGAGACCACTCGGGTTGAAAGATACATTCTTCAATACCCCCTGCCACGTGTTCTCTTTGGCCAAGCAAGCCTTCTTTACTTATCTCACTTACCCATAGCTCGGTTCCATCCCACGGCATGTTCGGATGATTCCAGGTAAGCCAAGCAAGGCGCGACCCATCAGGGCTGAGTCGTGGTGACGCATAGAAGTCATTTCCCGAGACCAACACGTGACGCGCTTCACCGTTATTCAGATCAAGATTTACCAATGTGTTGACCGCTTCACGTCCCGGGTCGGTATGGTCCTCACGCACGCAGATCATCTTCCCCCCCTCGCTGTTGATCACACCATCAGCATACCGCACGTCCGCTTCAGGAGTGATTGCTCGCGGTTCTGACCCGCCATCCTGGCGATAAAGGCGTTGATCCACGAAATTGCAGAAATATACCGTGCCATCTGCCACAACAAACGCTCCGCCCCCGTACTCGTGCACCCTTGTCCGAACATTGAAGGCGGGGGGCGTGACATCAGTTGTTTTCCCCTCTGAAGTCCGTTTCACCACCACGTACCGGCCACCCTCTGTTGGCCGCATCTCCGTCCAGTACACATCTTTTCCATCTAGCACAATTTGCCCAAGGCCGATGGTTTCAGCGACAATCAGGTTGGATGTAATCGGCGATTTCCAAGAACCATAAGGGGCCACCTCGGTTTCAGTCATCCTGTTCCTCCCATGACAAGCAACAACCATCAACAGACACCATCCGACAAACAGTCATACCAGAACCTGGAAGAACGTTTTGATCGACACAGATTGCCGATATCCGAAAAGCATCAGATTCCTCATAACATCATCAGCAAACCGATAATCGTTAAAATGCCAGCCCAAACGTACTTTGCTATATATGTGTAACAGCTCTTTTCTGTTTCTCCTTCTGCTTTTACACTTTTTAGTTCAATATAAGGAACAGGCGCTCTTCTGTACCAGCCAACAACCTCTGCCTTCTGATTATCATATTTGGCCCGTCTCAATAACCCGAAGAAAAAATCCCACAAAGGGATTGGCTGCCGGTAGTCAAGGAACATGATGCCTGTCTCATCTTGCATGACAAAATCCTCTGACCATATGAGTCCCGGTACTCCCCGACCGATGATCGTTCCTTTTATTTTGCAGGGAACAGGCCTAATCCCCGACACCTTTACCTTTTTTAGCAAACTTGATATGGACATATCAGGGAAGAAACCAGACTTGTAAGCAACCCTCGTTTTCAAGAGAGAAGCAATCCCAGCCATAAAAATGCCAGCACCAAGCCATGAGGTATTCTGACTTGCAACGAATCCTATCAAGAAAGGAATAAATGCAAGTGCTGGGAGAAGTCTAACCACAAGGTCAACAAGAAATTCATCCCAATAAGACTCGGGTTTTCTCAGATCAAATTTGACATATGGTTTCCTGCCCAGGACCTGTGAGTGAGTGCTTAAGTAACTTATTCTGTTAGCAATCAGAGGATGCGTTGAATGTATCTCATAGTATTTTGCCCATGGATTCCACAGGTCCCATTTCATTGCATCTTTGAGAACGGCTTTGTCTACCTCATCACCCATCGTATGAGCTGCACTGACTGACGACACAGATGACGTTACGAGGGAGACCCCACTCTTCGGGTCGAATATTCCCAGTGCCCCCACTGCCTCCAGCCCTGGCCTCCTTGCTTCTTTCTTTTCCTTTTGTCTCTCAGATTCTTTCCCCGCAAGACCATAACCTATTTTTACAAGTGCACTCGCCAAACGATTGGGATTCTGAGTCACTTCGGCAGCAAATCGATCTGCAAAGTATTCCCTGGTTCTCGAAAGCCACAAAACAGCATATTCGCAACTTATGTAAAGAATGTAAGAACTGATTGCAATCGCCAGTCTCGGCCCGGCTGATTTGTCCTTGCCCCTGCTCTTCATGCGGATCAGCGTCCTGTAAATATAATATAGAATCAAAGGAACTAGCTGGGCAGCGGTCATAATAAGCATATCCCAATGCTTGGCATGGCCGATTTCATGAGCAATAACGGCTTCGAGTTCTTCATCATTCAGCAAATCCAAAAGCCCCTGGGTTATGACAATTCTTGCATTGTTCGGCGTGTGCCCGTAGGTGAATGCATTGGGAGCACCGTCGTGAATGATACCCATTCTCGGATCTTTCATAGTGTTTTTCCTGCAAGTCGTTTTAATGAAATTCGTCAGAGAACTCGGCAGTGTTCCATAATTGACCCAAGACATTTTGTAAAACCATCTCAAAGATATATCCGTTAGATATGGACCAAAGACGAACTGAATGGTCACAATAACAACCCCAATGATCAAAGCAAAAAAAGGTGTGAGACCCGTATACAGTGTCAGGGTCATGAGGATGAAGGTGAGAAGGCCATAAAGGAATATCAGAACCGCTGCTGAACGAACAACAAGATTGGGAAGAGCGGCCAGGGAAACAGGTATAGAAGGAATCTTTTCCTCTGACGGCACAGTGCCTCTGTCAAACCTTAGCTTAAATTCATCTCTAAAATGGGTAATTAGTTTTTCTAATTCTGCACCGTCGAACCATAACCCGCCCGAAGCAGGTGAATAGTCAAGAGTCAGCCTGCCATTCAGAAGCTTTATCTCTTTCATGTTTTCTCCTGTCCTCGGGCAAATTTTATCTGACGTTGTACCCAGCTTTATCGCCTCATCAAGTTCTCTCTGAATCTGTCTCGGCTTTTTTGTGAAATAAAATATCTCCCCCGCATCCAGCCAAATACCCTTGCATTCAGGACAATAATCCACCTCCAGGCCTTGTTCAGTCAGAACGGGAATCATTGTTTCGTCTTTACCCGTAGGACATTTCATTTCTCTTCTCCGAATTGTCTAGCGTTGATCTCAACCCGTTGCTTATTCTCTCTTATACCCTGTCATCTAAGCGGTCCCGTTAAAATGTCTGAGAAGCATTAAGCGGGCTTCGGAACACCACCCAACATATAGAACAGCATCATGAGGATCAACGCTTGGATAATCCAACCGATCAAACAAACCGCAACGGCCCGCAGTGTGCTCCTATAATCAAGGGCTTGTCTAACAGCAATGATCATTGCCACCAACATCCAAATAGAGGCCACTATAAAGACTAAAGCACGCAACCCTGGTATAATACCCAATACACGAATCAAACCTGGAGAACTCGAAAAGCCAATAGTGCGAAGCAATTCACCGGAATCCGCTTTTGTCTGTGGCTCCGCGAGAAATTTTGTACCAATGAAGTAAGTCAGATAGGCCCAGACATACCAAGCTATCAGGGCGACGATCGTGCCCATCAAAATCTCGCTTAGCCCCCTTATTTCAATACTTCCAATGCCAGCTGCTAGGCTGGAGAGAACAACAACCCCCACGGCCTGGCCCATTGCTCCCTTGTCAGCTTCAACCTCTTCGTACAGATCAACATCGAGCTTAGCAGCGCGAATAATACGATCTCTGAAACTAGTCATATCAACCTCCTGGATTTACTCACGAGTGCACCGATGCCAAGAGAGTTCCTCATCTGCAAAGGTCGCTCGAGCAGCTGGTAGCCTACAGTTCAGCATGTACAGAAGGCTTAAAGCGCCTGCTTGACGACTTACATTCGGTCAAGAGCTTCTTTACCGGACATGCCAATCTTAACGCCCAGTTTGATTGCCACCCCATTTGCATCTTTGACTGCACCTTCAAGGAGGTCGTCAATTGTGGCAATGGAGCCTCCCTTCGTAGATTTTACCCGAGCGGCCGGGTAGTCAAAACTCTCTAGGGCAGCCACATCAAACGCCCCGCAACCCACCATACCAATATCCGTATTCACGCTAACGAGATTGAAGCGCCCAAGTGGAATAACGTATCCGTCAGCTTCTTTGTTGGTCAATGGAACCTTTTCATGAATCATTCTGTTTTCTCCTCCTCATATTCGTCTTCTTGAGCGTTGCCTCACGCCTTGTGCAGAAAAATATTCAAACAAATAAGGAAAAGTGTTTGTAGATAGAACCCATCTCAAAAATGTGGATAAGGGTTCAAAGCAAGTCGCAGATCCCGAGCTTGCCGTCGGAGGCGCGGGATGGCGCGCAGTCTCGCCGCGGCGGGACGAGCATTTTGACCTCCGATACATCGGGACAACGCCGCCATGGGGCCTCAGACGTATTTTTGAAATGGCTTCTAGTCTTGCATTGGAGCGAAACCCCGACGAAGGGTGTTCTCAGCAATGTTTCGAGGCACCATGAACTGAAGCAGATAGTCCGGACCGCCCGCTTTAGAACCCAGGCCAGACAATTTGAATCCTCCGAAGGGGTGCCGTCCCACAATGGCACCCGTGCAGCCGCGATTAATGTAGAGGTTGCCGACTTGAAACTGCTTCCGAGCTTGAGCAATGTTTGCAGGACTTCGAGAGAACACAGCACCCGTTAAAGCGTATGGTGTGCCATTTGCTACTGCAAGGGCCTCATCAAAATCCCTAACCCTGATAACAGCCAGCACAGGACCAAAGATCTCTTCTTGTGCGATTGGGCTCTCGGGCCTGACGTCAGAAAAAATAGTCAGAGGTACAAAGTGCCCCTTGGCGCCAGGCAGATCCCTTTCCAACACAAGATTCGCTTCTTTCTTGCCCATATCAATATAGTGCATGATCTTCCTCTTGGCCGTCTCATCAATCACGGCGCCCATAAAGGTTTTGGGCTCCTCAGCACGCCCTAATTCAATACTCTCCGCAGCTGCCTTAAGGCGTCTGATGAGTTTGTCGTATTGCTTTTCTGTCACGATCAGTCGGGAACAAGCTGAGCACTTTTGACCCTGGTAATCAAAGGCGGCATGCATAACGTAAACAACCGCTTCGTCCAGATCGGCATCTTCGTCCACAATAATGGCATTCTTGCCACCCATTTCCACCACGACATGTTTAATGTGACCGAGGCCTGTCGGGACTTTTGCAGCTGATTCGATAATGCTTAAACCAACTGCCGTGCTTCCTGTGAAAGCAATGATAGAGACATCCGGATGCGTCACGAGTAATTTCCCAATGTCGGCTCCTCCCAGAACAAAGTTCAACACCCCATGAGGCAATCTTGCCTTCTCAAAAAGCTTGTACAGCATCGAGCCAATGACGCAACTATTGGGAGAGGGCTTATAGACAACGGTGTTTCCTGTCACAAGGGTGGCACAAGTCATGCCCACAGAGATAGCCAAAGGAAAGTTCCAAGGGGCAATCACAACCGCCACGCCTCTGGGTTCATAAAAAAGATGGCTTGTCTCCCCCGGCACGCTTCCCATCCTCTGCGGTGCGGCGTGACGAAGTATCTCCCTTCCATAGTATTCAAGAAAGTCAATAGCCTCACACACACCGGCGTCTGCATCGCTCCAGTTCTTGCCGACCTCATATACCTGAAGAGCAGCCAGTTCGTGGCGCATTTTGCGTGCCTCGGCAGCGGCTATAAAAAGATATTCAGCCCGATCTTTCGGGTCGATGCACCGCCATTGGGCAAAAGCTTCCTTGGCAGCTAGGATCGCCTGTTCAGCCTCCTTTTTCCCGGCTGATGCCGCAATTCCTACCACCTCTTCAGGATCATTCGGATTCGTGGAATCGATTTCTTTGCCTGTGGTCATCTTCTTCCCTTTTATGACAAGGGGCACTTTGTAAGGAAACTTCTTTCTCACTTTACTCAACGCTTTACTGAAATGCTGGCGGTTTTCAGAAAGCGTCCAATTCCAAATCGGCTCATTCCGGAAAGGACCTCTCCCCCCGTATTCTGAATCTTCGGCCTGGACATCAGGCGCAGAGATTTCTCCGTCTAAAAATTCTAAGGGATTCTTCAATAATTCTTCCTGAGAAACGCCTTCTGCAAAAGTCTGGCGAAGAAAGGACTCGTTGGAGGTGTTTTCCAAGAGTCGACGAACGAGATAGGCCATTCCAGGAATCATCTCTCCGACAGGCGTGTACAGGCGAACACAAAGCCCTGCTTTGCGCAAAGCGTTTCGAACCGGTTCAGCCATTCCATACAGGATTTGGTATTCTAAGTGCTCGTGAGGAACATTTAATTCGTTGGCCATTTCCATGACGTAAGCAATAGATCGAATGTTATGAGAAGCACAAGCACAACGGACCCATTGATGATGCTTCAGAAGATAATGAGCCAGTTTTTCAAAGTTTGCATCTGTTTCATGCTTCTTGGTAAAGACCGGAACAGGCCAGTTCCTCAGCCGCGCCCACACGACTTCTGCATCCCAATAGGCCCCCTTTACCAAGCGAATGGTGAATCTCTGTTTTCTCTTCTTACCCCACTGTGCAAGATCTTTAAGGTCCTGTTCGCTGTCGCGCAAATAGGCCTGAATCACAATGCCAGTGTGTGGATAATCCCTGAATTCAGGTTCTTCCAGAAGACTGCGGTAGATGGCAAGCGTGAGATTTTTTAGATCATTGTGTTCCATGTCCAAACACACATGGGCTTGCATTCCGACTGCCTTGCGAAAAATGGGTCTGAGCCGCTCTTTGGCCTTAGATGTGGAATAGCCCGATGCCCGTGCATTCATCTGAGAGTACATGGCAGAAGGCTTGATCGAAACATTGATCTTTGGAACATATCCCCAATCCAGATCGCCTGTCTCGGCATCCAGCGGATTCCAGCCCTTTTGTGCCTCGTCCAGTATCTCGAAAAGTGCCAAATACCTTTCGAGATATCTTTCTGCTTCCTTCTCAGAAACTACGGCCTCCCCAAGCAGATCAGCCGTGAAGGCCATACCCTGACCCCTAAGACTTGTCCATACAGGAATAGCCTCTTCAGGCGTGACTCCGGCAATGAACTGCTTTCCCATGTTGTGAATGTTGCTCGCCATCCCCTTAGCCACCGTTCGTGAGCCTATGGATGTGGGGGAAAGATGCTTAAGCCCCCATTGCAGCGCGGTGGGAAAATCCTGTTCAGGCCTGCAAAAGTATTCCGTGAGGTGTTTTGCAACCGATTCTGTGCTCGTCAAGTAAGGAAAAACATCAATAAACCGAAACATTTCCACCTTAAAGGATTCATCCTTCATACACCATTCCATCACCTTACCCGTCCAGTACTCCTTCTTGAAGACAGAAGGAGTTTCCCCTTTTATCAGCCCATAGAGCCACAGACCTGTCTTGCGAATACGCGATTCAAAATCCTCAACCATGATTCTTGCTCCTCACACGTATCTTGTCATACGGTGGCACTATGCCAGGATTTGCTCGATAATCTCTGCTGCATGTCGAACGTACTTTGGACAAACAGTCTCAAAAAGCTTACTATTCTTTGCAGCATTCCACCCTTCCGGAGTGCTTATGTCGCACCCAAGCAAATCTTGGCACTTAATGGACCCGTGGCGTGACTCAAATTTGCTGACAAATTCTCTCGCAAGCTCACATGTCTTTCTTCTTGCTTGCTTATCTTTTGGTGTGATGTTGCCATGTTTAAGTCCTATCAGCATAAATGCGCCAGTTACAGCCCCACAGGTTTTGCCCATTCGACTCATTCCGCCTCCAAACGCCGCTGCAACCTTTAAGGCAATCTCACGATCTAAGCCAAACTTGGTACCATAAGTGGAAAGCATCGCCTGGGAGCAGACGAAACCTTCTTTATACAGAGCAATCACACTTTCAACCTTACTCATTCGATACATCCTTCAATCAACATACCAGAAAAGGTTTTGCATATCGGTCAGGTTCACTGCTAGTACTTTCAGGCAAGAAACGAGGAGGCGCAAACATGGTATCAGAAAGCTCCTTCGGCAGTTTCCGGTATTTTTGACCGGCATGCTCCCCGGACACGCAGTGCTGCCGCACGGCAGAATCCCAGCCCAGAAGGGCGGCGAGGCTTCACTTCCGGCTATGTGAGAAAACAAGCCGGTTACAGAGGAACACGAGGTTGTCGTACACAGAAAACCACGCCGCTAAAGCCGCCATCCCTGAATATCCAGATTTGTAAGGCCGGCTTCCTGCGCCCAGCTCACGGCTTCATTGTATTCTTTCTGGGTTATTCTCCGGGAGATCTTTGGATAATCAAACGCTTTATACGTCGGCGCATATTGCGACATGATATTGAGATAAGTATCCTCGGGAAGATTTTTCGCTATCCATTCAACAACCTCTTTTGTTCCGCCCACACCGTTTGGCATGACGAGGTGACGTATCATCAGCCCTCTAAACATGAGTCCATCAACGCCAGGTCTTGCTACGCCTACCTGACGGTGCATTTCGAGCAGGGCAGCTTTTGTGATTTCCGGATAGGTCTCTGCAGCCGATGAGTACCTCGCTGCCATGTTGCCATCTGAATACTTGAAGTCGGGCAGGTAGATATCGACGATTCCGTCAAGCTTTTTTAGTATCTCTAGGCGCTCCCATCCGCAGGTATTGTATACGAGAGGGAGCCTCAAACCTCTTCCTGCTGCCACATCAACTGCAAGTAGAATGTGTGGAGAGTAATGTGTTGGTGTAACAAAATTGATGTTAGGGCATCCCATTGCTTGGAGATTGAGCATCATCTCCGCCATATCTTCAATGCTTCGGGGTCTTCCTCTTCCCCCTTGGCTGATTTCCCAGTTTATGCAAAACACACATCTAAGCCCGCAATTCGTGAGAAATATGGTTCCGGAACCGCTACTGCCAACAAGGGGCCTTTCCTCTCCGAAATGCGGGTGATATGATGAAACCTCGAGCTGGGATGAAGCTTGACAGAAACCCTCATCCCCATTAAGCCGGTTGGCACCACACATTCTGGGGCAGAGCTGACAGCTTTCCATCATGTTCCACAGCTCTTCTCCTCTTTTTTTCAACTCTCCGTTCCTGTGTAATCTCAAATAAGCAGGTTCGAAACCCGGGTCGATCTTCGAGCTCCCTTCCACTATGAGTGCTTCGCTTTTCTCCGCGTTAGGGATGCCGGACATTGATTCTTCCTCCCTTTTGCATCCAGCGCATAGGGAAATGAAGGAAGAGCCAAATCCTGAGACCGTAAGAGAAAAGCAGAACCCAATAAATTCTCTCCTTGATTGTTCCTTCATTTTGGGCCTCCCCCATCCTTGCAAAACCCTCTGTTACTAAACCCCCAATATCTCTCTCGTCTGTTGTACGTTGGCAATAGCACGATCCAGCTCCTTGGCGATACGCACAACCCGCTCGACAAGTTGGGCATTCGATTTTGCCAATTCTCCTTTTCGGTAATAAATATTGTCCTCGATTCCCACCCGGACATGCCCTCCCATAGCAATTGCATGGGCAGACAGCGGCAACTGGAATCTTCCGAGCCCGGCAACTGTCCAGCTCTGACCGGGCCGCAACCGCTCTTTCAAAAGAATGAGGTCTTTGACCTCTCCACTCATCCCCCCAGGTACGCCCAAAACAAAGTCAACATGGAATTTTTCCGGAATAACGTCTTTCTTGAGAAAACGATCAACCGTGTCCATCATACCATAATCAAAAATTTCCAGTTCCGGCATGACCCCGTTCTCCTGGATGGCCTCGGCAATGGTGCAGATCGTCTTTTCCGTGTTTTCGAATATATCAGGACCAAAATTCATGGTACCCATGGAAAGTGTGGCCATATCCGGCTTGAGTTTTAGAGGAGCACAGCGATCATCCAGAGGAGTGCCCACCGCACCGCCTGTAGAATACTGAATGATACATTCACAGCGCTGGCGTATTTTTTCCGTAACCTCTCTGAAAATATCGACTCGCTGACTCGGCTTTCCTTGTTCGTCTCGCACGTGGAGATGGATGATACTCGCTCCGGCCCCTACAGCGCCTCTCGCAGAATCAGCAATTTCCTCTGGAGTGATGGAAAGATATGGGTAGTCTTCCTTTGTCAACTCAGCCCCAACCACGGCACAGGTAATCATCATGGGATTATTCTGCATGTTTGATCCTTTGTCTATCTTTGGGCGTCACACAGGTACCGGTGGCTTTGCATACCAAAACCGGCTTATCAAGAACCGTGGCAGCTGTTTCACCGAATTCTGGCGTTGGCGAGATGATTCTCCACGCTTCGAATTCCATGGTCCTTGAGGTATTGCCAACTTTAACCATTTTTCCCATGACTTCAATAAAATCTCCGGCATGTACAGGAGCCAAAAATTCTATGGAACTATAAGCCCGGAATAATCCTTCATCACCGTCATAGCGGATGAGAAGCTCGGTGGCCACATCGCCAAACAGTTTCAGCATCCTTGCACCGTCAACAAGATTCCCACCATAATGAGCGTCATCCATACCCATTCTGACCTTGAGTCTTGCCTCCATGGTAGTTCTCCTTTTCCTTCAACTTATCATTCACCGCAAAGGCGCGAAGAACGCAGAGTCAAAGATTTTTCTATTAGCCGGGAGACGCCGATAAATGATAGACACGTCCGTCTGCGCCAGAACGGTTTGCTTCTGCGAGGCGTTCAAAGATCTCAATATGCAGTCCTATGCGACCGACAAGTCTTGTCCGAAGAGCAGTAAAGCTTCCCCATTGCCGACCTCTCAACGGCAATGGGGGAAATATCGCTCGCGGCGTATCTCCGCCTCTGCGGTGAGCGAATCTCAGCCTTTTGATCTCTCCAGCATTTTGCTCACGATAAACGACGCCACCTGAGAGGGGAGCGTCCCCCGCCCGAATCCAGCGTCATAGCCAAGTTGCACCGCAACATCGTTTGTCATTCGGGGGCCCCCGGCCAACAAAATAAAACGACCCCGCAAATTCTTTCCTTTCAGAAGTTCCGCGAACTCAGAGAAATTGCGCAAGTGTATGTCCTTCTGGGTAACCGTCTGGGAGACCAAAATCGCGTCAGCCTTAACTTCAACGGCCTTCTCGAGCAGCGCTTTACAGGAAACCTGAGCGCCCATATTGTAGGTATTGATTTCGGGATAACGTTCCAGACCATAGTCCCTGTTATATCCCTTCATGCTCATGATGGCGTCGATTCCCACGGTGTGGGCATCGCTTCCAATGGTAGCGCCCACAACCGAAATACATCGTCTCAGTCCTGTCCTAATCAGCTCATTAGTTTCATAAAAGTTCATCTGCTTGGTTTTCAATTCATCTACTTGCACCATAGCGTAGTCAAGGGTCGGTATTGCCCTGCCATAGACAACAAAATAGGTGAAGTTGTCTGCAATCTTCCGCGAATGAACCACTGAAACATTCTCGAAATTCAATTTGGCAACGTATAATTCTGCGGCCTTCTTTGCCCTTTCACCATTTTCAACAGGTAGTGTAAACGATAGTTGGACTATTCCGTCATCTAAAGTGTCACCGTAAGGCTTAATCATTTGTTGACGCATGAATCACTCCATCCTCTTCGAGTTTTTCCATGATAGGGTTGGAATAATCGGAGGCCTTTTCAAAAATACCTCCAAGTCCTTTGCCTCCATCTAAGGAACGGGTGATATTGGCAAATTTCCCTTGCGCTATGGCCTCCATCAAACCAACTTGCCTCAGTTCTTTTAAGAAATGCTCAGCCTCGTCCAGAACCTGTTGTGCCCTTTTGGCGACAAAGCCGTCTCTTTTGAATCGAATCTCGTTTACTAGCCCTCTGGCAATGTTGAACACGTAATTGATACTGCAGAGCGACTGGTATCTGTCTTGCATAAGAGGCGTGTGGATGGCCTCGGTCAATATTCCGGCAAGATGAATACCCTGTCCGGTGGTTACAGAAGCCAGATTAAACATGGTGTCCAGACAATGGGAATAAAAGATATCCGTACTCTTATATTTGGTCGGAGGCATGTACTTGATTGGTGAGTTCGGGAACAATTGCCTTGCCAACTGTGCGTGTGCAAGCTCATACAAAAATGCATTCTCCACTTCAGGATCAATTTCAAAGGCGTGTCCGAGCCCAAGCAAGTCCTCCGTTAAGAAGGCCTTTTTCGCCATCGCTTCGTTAATCAGCTGTGACGCGGTCACTGTATAAGCATTGTCAATCGCGTCAGAGGTTGTCAGGTAGTTATCTTCCCCGGTATTAATCAGGATTTTTGCCCTGGAACAAATCAGCCGGCTAAAATACTGATCGATGAACGTGCGCTTCATGTTGATATCCCGAAACAGGATACCGTACATGCAGTCATTCAGAAGAACGTCCAGGTCCTCCAATGCTGCGCACGCCGCGATTTCTGCCATGCAAAGCCCAGAAGAATAGTTTACTAGGCGAACGTATTTACCTTCCCTTTCTGATATTTCATCCAAAGCTTGACGCATGATTCTGAAATTGGCCTGGGTGGCAAAAGTTCCGCCAAAACCTTCTGTCGTCGGACCATACGGAACATAATCGAGAAGCGACTGGGCAGTGCTTCTGATTACGGCCACCATATCCGCACCAGCCATGACAGCAGATTCCGCCTGAACGCAGTCTTCATAGATATTGCCCGTGGCAATAATGATATACCGCCAGGGTTCTTCGGGCAAAGGCCACTTCTCTCGTTTCTCCCGTTTTCTTTTCCGGGTCGCGTCAATTGCGGCCACGGCATTTTCTGCAAGTTCTTCTTCCTTTTTCAATATATCCGCGCGAGGAAACCCGTTTGTACCACCAAACGCAATCTTTCCCTGAACAACAAGCTCAGCCGTTGCCTGTGCTTCTTTGCCTGATGCAAGCATGGCAGCGGCAAAACATCTGGATACGCCGGATCTCAGCCTGTCCTTTTCCCGTAAGATGTCAACCAGTCTGTTGGGAAGGGGGGTTTTCTCGCTGTCGACCCCGTCGACTCCGTAAAGCCGAAGAACCGTTCTTTCAGCAGAGACAGAGGAATGTTTTGCAATAAAGCTTTGCACCTGGTCTGCAATCTCGCTGGCCATTTCTTTTGACCGATCAACTTGATCCTGATTCAACGGGACTTGTGCCATAAGACATCCTTTCAAAGCAATAAACGCAAAATTCGAATATCAAATGACCAAAATTCCGTACAAAGTTCGAACACTATCCATCCTCAGCTCTCCTCCCCAATAAGATTCTTGGACCGATGCGCCTCTTTCTCGGTTCCAAAACGGTATGGGGCTTGGTCATGAGCATACCCGGCCCTTTTTTGCATCGATATCGCTCTTGGTTGCATGCGGGATCATGGCCGCATATGCAGTCCCACCGGTGTGGCTCCATGTATACGATAATAGCGCCTTCGTAGTTTCGCAGTACCGCTCTGTCGTCAGACCTAGCAACGACATACGTTGGCATGAGGGGCACCTTGCCTCCCCCACCAGGAAGATCCACCACAAATGTTGGCACAGCCAGTCCGGAAGTATGGCCCCTGAGCGCCTCCATAATCTGAATCCCCCGGCCCAGAGAAGTCCGAAAATGAGAAATGCCCAGGGAAAGATCGCACTGAAAGATATAATACGGATTTACTCGGATCGTGAGCAGCTTCTGGTTGAGTTCTTTGATAACATGCGGGCAGTCATTGACGTTTCGCAAAAGGACCGACTGGTTTTGGATAGAAAACCCGCCGTCAGCCAATCGATTGCAAGCTTTAGCCGCGTCAGGAGTTATTTCCTTGGCGTGATTAAAATGTGTGCAAATGTAGATCGGATGATATTTTCGAAGCATCTTGATCAAACTGGGCGTGATGCGCATCGGAAGCACCACTGGAGTGCGACTACCCAAACGGATGATTTCGACATGTGAAATCGACCTGAGTGACTTCAGGATCCGCTCCAGACTGACACAGCTCATCATCAGGGGATCGCCCCCGGACACCACCACATCCCGGATCTCTGGATGGGCGGCGATGTAATCTATCCCTTGCTTAACACGCTTAAAGTCAAAGTGGTGATCTGTATGTCCGACAAGGCGGCGCCGCGTACAATGTCGACAGTACATGGAGCAAATATCGGTGACCAGGAGCAAAACGCGGTCCGGGTATCGATAGGTCAAGCCTGGCACCGGCGAATCGCGTTCTTCTTCCAGTGGATCCACCATATCGCTCTCTGAAAACTTGGCCTCATTCGCAGATGGGATAGCCTGCGCCCTGATAGGGCAATACGGATTATCCAGATCAATTAAACTGGCGTAATACGGTGTAATGGCCATGCGAAAATGTTGGGTAGCAAGCCTTATCCCTTCGATGATTTCTTCAGGAGGATTGAGCACCCTGATGACCTCATCAACGTTCGTCAGTCGGTTTCTTATCTGCCAGCGCCAGTCGTTCCAATGGCGGCGAGGTATATCTGCATATGCCTTCTTTTTCTTTGCCTTGGCCATTCTTAACTCCCTCCTAGAGGATGCATTTCCAGATTCTTACGCGATCCAAAACAGATCCGAAATTCGAATATCGAAATGCCAATCAAATCTTAAATCCAAAACTCGAATTACCAAAACGTGTGTCTTTGCCTTCTGATCTCAGCAGCTATGTTCTCAAAACGTCATCAAATAGATGGCACAGTAAAAAGCTCCAGATGCAAGGCACGCAAATCTCGAGGAATGAGGCGTACTTATGGTGCGTCGCAATGACGAAAGATGAATAGCAACGCCGCACATGGACTTTTTACGAAGCCGTCAGCAGTATCTCTTGGTATAAAGCTTTCTCAGATACATGCTCTGACGTATAATATTCAAAGCCAGTTCGGCATGGCCCTCACAGTATCCGTTTCCCATGATCATCTCCACATCCTTGCTGATTCCCTCTGCGCCCAAAGCTGCCCTTGTAAAGCTGGTAGCCATTGAGAAAAAATACACCTTACCGAAGTCTTTGGCTATCATGACAGCCCCCATCTCGCAATTCTCTCGGGACACGCAGTTGATAACGACGTCACACAACGTGCCGTCTGTTGCCCGATCCATCTTTTGCAGGAGGTCGACGGCACGGTCTGCTTGCCCAACGACAACCTCATCAATAAACGGCGCATTCTCCGCATCGCCTCTTTTTTGTTCACGGTGAACAACAGCAATGACTCTACCACCCGGGCCGGCCTTTTGTTTGGCCTGGTAGGAGCACAGGAGTCCGGATTTTCCACTCGCACCGATAATGGCTACGGTGTGTCCGGGTTTAACGAGTCTGTCCACCTGGGCCGGTGCTCCTGCCACATCCAGCACGGCTAGAGCAAGGCGCTCTGGCATGTCGTCAGGCAGCTTCACCCAGGCCCCGGTTTCAAACAGCACTGCCTGCCCGTTAATATCCACCTGGTCTTTGTCCATATGGATTGCCAATATTTTCTCTATGTGCAAGGGAGTCAAAGATAGACTTATAAGGCTAGCGATTCGGTCCCCTTCCTGCAAATCGATCCTGCTTCTCAAAGCGTCCCCAACCTGTGCGATTTTGCCGATGAAGATGCCGCCCGAGCCTGTCCACGGGTTCTTAAGCTTGCCGTATTTGTCAACAATCTCCGTCACGATCTCGGCGACCTTTTGTGGATCGTTCCCCGCGCGCTCCTTGATTTCAGTGCAAGAGGCAGAATCGATGTTTAAGGTGATCACGTCGCATAGGATTTCATTATCGTAAATCTCGGAAAAATTATTATCCAAACGAAGCGCCGACTGCGGCAGATCGCCTTGAGGCTCCAGCACCCTATGTATGCCGTATCTACTTCCTTTTTTTTGCATAGCTACCTTCGAGAACGCACTTCATGCATCTTTTTTTCCTGCGTCAAACCGGTAAAAAACGCATGCCAAACTTCATTAAGCGCAAATGCTTACACCCACCATCCAAAATCAATTGCGTATGTCCAGCATGGATGACTCATGTGTTGGGCAGACACCCGAACCCACGTCAACGAAGAAGGACTTCCTGAAAAGCTTTATTGGGTTTATCTATAACGATCAGGCGATGTTGTCAATTCCCGATGAGATTGGTCAAGAGATGTTTGACATTCTTTTTGATTGACTTAAGTACCTGATTTACTTAGTCTGGTACACTACAGCGAACAAAGTATGCCAAAAAAGCTACCAGCTATCACCCTTGGGCGATTTTGGAGGTTAGACAATGGCACAATTATTCGACGAAATTGAAATTAATGGGATGGTTTTGAAAAACAGGAGTGTGCGCTCCGCTACGTGGACAGGCATGGCGGCGCAGAATGGTCGCTGCACAATAAGGCTTATAAGGCTCATGGAGAAGCTTGCCCGAGGGGAGGTTGGACTCATCATTACGGGCTTTGCCTATGTGATGCCAAACGGCCAGAGCCTTCCGAGGCAGCTTGGCGTTCATGACGATGCCATGATTCCGGACCTGTTAAAACTCACACGGCGTGTCCACGCAGTACATGGAAAGATTGCCATGCAGATTGTGCATGGTGGCGTCCAGACGGCCATGACTCACAAAGGAAACGCTCCCGTCTGGAGCCCATCAGCAGTTCATGACGAGCTGTACGGATGGACCCCCAAGGCTATGACACAGCGGGAGATTAAAGAGACGGTGCAGGCATTTGCTCGCGCAGCAGCCAGGGTAAAAAGGGCTAGATTTGATGCAGTGCAGCTGCATGGCGCTCATGGCTTTCTTATCAGTCAGTTCTTGTCCCCTTTCAGGAATAAGCGCACCGACAAGTATGGCGGCCCCGTAGAAAATCGGGCGAGATTTTTGTTTGAAATCTATAGGGCAGTCCGAAAAACCGTGGGAAGGAACTTTCCGGTTCTGATCAAGTTAAATGCAAAGGATTTTGTACGCGGCGGGTTTCACGAAAGAGATGCCATGTTTGTTGCCAGAAGGCTTGATGAAATGGGCATCGATGCCATTGAAATGAGTGGAGGGATTCCCGCTTCGGGTGATCTGGGTCCGGCCCGTGCAAAGATACGCAAGACATCAGACGAAGCTTATTTCCTTCCCCTGGCAGAAAAGATAAAGAAGCAGGTTTCCGTGCCACTCATACTCGTTGGGGGCGTCAGATCGGTGAAGGGTGTGAATCACATCTTGAATACGGGGGCTGCAGATCTGGTTTCTATGGCAAGGCCCTTCATCCGAGAGCCGGGCCTTGTCGGACGATGGCAGGCAGGGGATCATAAAAAGGCAAAATGCATATCTTGCAACCAATGTTTTGGAGCGGCAAGCGGCCCTGAGGGAGTGCACTGCGTCTTGGAACGACGGGTAGGAGAAAAGAGGAAAAAGAAAAAGTAGGCCTAATCTGGGGCTCCGAGATTGACGTAAGGAGTAATTTTCTGAACCGGGTCATTTCGGAAACCTGAAAGCAAAGTGATGGATTTCATCTTCTTGTCAATGCCATATGCCAAATTCGACTCAAAATGGTTCGCTAACGTACCCAACATAAATCTCGGGATCTTGGATGCCCTCTTGAGTGCATCGGGGAAAAACGCAAAGACGTTTCATTTTCATCTGGCTTTTCTTCCCTTCCTGAACCGTTTTG
>JBFEUB010000014.1:0-30882 GCA_041547605.1 Desulfobacteria bacterium | reverse complement strand
TCACGGAGCAAGGAAAATGGCTTTTTTGCGATTCCATATTCTTGGAACAAACTCCTGGGACAGAACACTAGGGTCGTGTCTCGAAAGTACCTTTCATAAAAGGCTGCTGTAAAAGGGAGTTTTGAGAGTGACATTGAGCACAAACACTCGCTGAGCGCAGCGTCAAGAATC
The DNA here is from genome assembly GCA_041547605.1 of Desulfobacteria bacterium. GTDB lineage: Bacteria > Desulfobacterota > Desulfobacteria > Desulfobacterales. The sequence continues at coordinate 30,711 of JBFEUB010000014.1, read as the reverse complement.
ACAAACTGTCTGAGGGCCAACTATGCACGAATTTTTGCGCTCCGGTTGCGCCTGACGGCTTGAACAGAACCACTGTGTGCGTGATTTAGCGGAGTGAAGCGGGTGTCTCCAAAATGCTGACGGAAGCCAGCAAAACGCCTCTTCAAAAGTAGCATAAAGGTCGCCCAAAGTTATTGAAGTTATTTCTAAGACACGACGATAGAATCGCGATACGGCAATCCCCGATGGCAGGAAATTCTGGGCCATTGTGGGCGTTCGCTTCTGACGCTATGCCCACATCTCGTGTACAGGAGGCTTGCCTAAAAAGCGTGAATAGCTATCTGTGTCCAGCTCATGCATCTCGGAATCAGCGTCGTCACCGTTCAAGCCACTGCCTGCTCAAGGCTGTAAGCCTTTTCTGTCTAATGGCGGCGCGGATCTGGCGCATCAATGATTCCAGAAAGTATAAATTGTGAATGGTCGCGAGGCGTATGGCGGAAAGTTCCTTGGCTACGAATAAATGTCTGAGATAAGCCCTGGAGTAATTACAACAGGTGTAGCAATTGCACCGCTCATCAATCGGGTGGGGATCATCCTTAAATCTTGCATTAAGGATATGTATCCTGAACCGCTCTGATTCTTGAACGAATATAGTTCCTGTGCGGGCCATTCGTGTCGGAGCAACGCAGTCGAAAAGATCAATGCCGTGCTTTACTATCTCAAAGATATCCTCTATCTCACCAATTCCCAGGAGATGCCGGGGCCTGTCTTGTGGCAGCAGGGGGATAGTCCATTCCAGGACCTGATGCATCTCGTCCTTTGACTTACCCAAGGAGCCCCCAACGGCATACCCGTCGAAGCCCTGTTCTGCAATAAACGTGGCACTTTCCTGTCTCAAATCTCGGTATGCTCCACCCTGAATAATACCCCAAAGCGCCTGACTGTTGTAAGAAGTATGCTGAATCGCGGTTAATGCACGGACAGCCCAGCGATGCGTCCGCTCCATTGCAATCTTGGTGTAATCGTAATCATGGAGCGGCGAGGTGCATTCGTCCAGGGCAAAGATGATGTCTGCACCGAACTTGTGCCCTATCTGCATGACACGCTCAGGCGTGAACCGATGTCGTGAGCCATCCAAATATGAGACAAACTCAACCCCGTCTTCATCCACCCGTACCAACGGCCTCCCTGTTTTCGAGCTGAAATGCCTTCCGCGATCCTGCTCCTCAGGGAAGATGGAAGCAATTTTCCCCACCCCATGTTCCTTACCTGCCCCCTGACTAAAGATCTGAAAGCCTCCGGAGTCGGTCATCAATGGCCCCTCCCAACCCATGAAGCTGTGCAGGCCTCCCATGGTCTCTATGAGGTCTTCGCCTGGCTGGAGGTGGAGATGGTAGGCATTGGTAATGATCACTTGGTTCCCGATCTGACGAAGATCCTCCGCCGAAACACCCTTGACTGTGGCTTGGGTACCCACAGCAACAAATGACGGAGTTTCGATGGGACCGTGAGGCGTGACCAGCTTTCCGGCCCGCGACTCCTGGTCTTTTGCTAATAGTTGGAATGAGATCATCAGTAATAGGTGGTCAGTGTCCGATGATAAGGCTTCAGCCTGAACTCGGCTTGCTGACCCAAATTCCATAGGACCCAATCGATTTCAAATGCGCGCAAGCCCTTTCCCATCTGTCCCAGGCCGCGCCGGATCAACTCAACCGCCCAAATGGTATTGGCCCTGATCTCAACCTCCTCATCACTACCCGCCTCAAGGTAAACCTGTTGATCCACCTTCTGGGATAGGCCTTGCGAGTATTCGAAGATCCCGAGGTGGCGGAGCACTTGAGGTAGCTTGTAATCAGCAAAGGCGGTCAGGTTATCAATATCCTGAAAGCTTCCCCAACTTTGACCATCGAATGCAGCATAGAGATCGGCTGCAAATATTTGTGCCCGCTTGTAAAAGAAGACTTCGGAACCGAGGTATTCTGCAACGTCCCGGAACGATCGTAGCTTCTTGGCTAAAAGTCTGACCAATGTGAGTGCCGATCTTCCCGCCGCCTCAACCAACCTGAGCGCTTGGCCGCCATACTCCATATGCAGGATGTACCCCAGTTCATTGAGGATCTGCAAACGCTTTTCCATGAGAGGCAATTCCCCTTTGCTACCCACGATCTGCATGAGCTGAATGGGTGTCAGCTCAGCCCAATACTTAGCCTTAGCAATTGGAACGCCACACTCGGCGGCCTTCTTCAGGGCGGCAGCCAGACCATAATAGCCCGAGAGGCTATTGGACTGGTATTCGATTTCCCATCTGGCTTTTCCAGGTGTCGGCCAGAAGCAGAAATTGATACTGTCCAGGACGAGGAGGTAAGACACAGTTTCCTCATCGGTGCCACGAAAGTGGTAAAGGCTATCCCAACCCGGCACCTCGATGGTCTCAGCAGCTACCCTGCGTGTGAAATCGAGCAGGGCGTGTCTATCAATGCGCACATGGCGGCTGTTTTTTGCCACGCGCTCAGCTGTTTCGAGCACTTCCCACATCCGTGTGAGAGGTCGTTTTTTCGTCATTGTTGAGTAACCTTCAAGACCGTAAAAACTGCGTGAAGCGCTTTGTACCGATTGTCATAATAGGGTTCTGTCATCCAAGAGCCATATCAATTAGAATATATTTTATAGAATTACTCCACACGAGTTTGTGCAAATGACAACAGAGCACGCTAGTGATCGATTCCCGCCAATGTGGCAAGAGTTCTAACAGGCGGCCACACTTCTCGCGTTCGGGAAGCAGGCTGTCCAAGGCATGTTTCAGCGGGGTTTTCGGGGAGAGGCCGCTCTGATAAAGGCAAAGAATGCCAGAACCCATCTCAAAAATGCGTCTAAGGCCCCGTGGCGGCATTGTCTTGCTGGAGCGGGTCTCAAAATGCTCATCCCGCCGCGACGAGACTGAGCGCCGCTCCGCGCCTTGCCCTGAACCCTGAGTAACATTTTTAAGATGGGTTCTACTTCTTCTGTAACGTGTCGTAAACGATCCGGAGTCCTTCCAGGGTAAGGTGCGGCTCAACCACTTCGATGGTCTCCGCAAACTCTGCCACGAGTTGGGACAGGGCACCGGTGGCGATCACTTTGGGCACTCCAGTCATCTCATTCTTGATACGTCTTACGATTCCATCTACCAGACCCGCGTAGCCAAATATGATACCCGCATTCATGCTGCTAATGGTATCCTTGGCAATCGCATGTTTCGGTGCAGCAAAGATCTCAACCCGTGGAAGTTTAGAGGCCTTTTGAAATAGTGCTTCCGAGGAGACCACTATACCAGGACTAATAGCCCCACCCAGGTAGGCCCCGTCCTCTGAGATGCAATCAAATGTGGTGGCAGTGCCAAAGTCAACGACAATCAGACTCGTGCGATATTTGTGAAAAGCCGCAGCAGCATTGACGATCCGATCGGCTCCCACCTCCTTCGGGTTATCATAGAGTATGGGCATATCCGTAAATGTGGCGGGATCAACCCATACCGGCTCATGATGAAGATATTTGGCACAGAAAAGCTCAAGGATATTCACCAAGGGAGGTACCACACAGGAGACAATGGTCCCGGTGATGGAATCCAGCGTGGCGCCCTCAAGGGAAAACAGACCCTTAATCAACACCTGAAACTCGTCCTCGGTTGCATCCTTCTCAGTTCGTAGTCGCCAGTGGTGAATGAGCATGTCACCATCAAACACGCCTATCACTGTGTTGGTATTCCCTATATCAATTGCTAGCAGCATGGTTCTGCCTCATGCCCTGGATTGAAGGTTCTGCCTGCTCAGAAGAATTAACCCGTTTGCCTGGACTTGAGCACCTTTACGGTAAATACTTCTGGCTTTGCCTCCACCAGCGTGGTGTTTAGAGGCGGTTTGATGACGGCAGGGCGCACGTAGGTCCCCGGTAATAAACCATTTAGGTCCACATACACCTCCACGCCATTGTCCCGGGTTAGCTTTTCCAACGTCTGAACAGGGCCTCTTAGCAAGATCTCGATACGATTAGGTGTAATTATATGCTTGTATTGGGTGCCTGTGCCCTGAATAGCGATATTCAGCCATTTTTCAGCCATCTTTTGCTCCACGACGATTTCAACCTCGACCAAACTTTCGCCAAAGGCCTTAACATGGGGATCGTGGCGCAGATTCAAGGCCACCCTCTTCTTAACGGTTTCCGTCAACCCACCCACATCAATCGGTGTGGTGCGCACAGCCGAAATCTCTTCCAGAACCCCCATAGGTCCCGTAAGCTGGATCGTACAAGGGCTAGTCACTACGCGGGATATCACATAGCCCGGTGCCGGATCTTTGTTTAAATCGGGCACGATAGGGACGACCTTATCTATCCGTCTGTCAATCGTTATCGTGAAGGAGGCCGGATCCGTTTGACGGACCGACACCTGCCGGGGGACTTCGATCATCTCCTGAGACACCTTGACGAGCAACGGACCCGGTTTTGCCATGGAGAGGTCAACCTTGCAAGATAGTTGAGAGTCCTTGATCCCGTGCAGGACCCTCGACGGCCCCTTTAGACAGGCTTCAAGTACCAGGGGGGTATAGCGGACAGCGATCAAGTCATGGGGGACATGTTCAAATCTTACAGGAATGGCGCGTGTGACCTCCTGCTCTCCATAGAACAGGAGACCCCCCACAACGAGGACGATAAGTCCAGCAAGAACTATGATCAAAAACTTGTACGACAGCCTCATAGGCGAAGTATTGGTCATCAGTGAGTAGGCACGTGCCGGGTGATCATTTTTGATACCCAAAACGCGCGTGCGTTTACCTCCTCAATCGGGGCTGGGAGGTCTGTGAAGGCGTACACAAGCGCCTGCATAGCCGGTGGCTTTGTTAAGCGGTCGTAAGCCGCAAAACAAAGAAGTACGAAATGCCTATTTGTTAAGTTTGCCCCCGTGCCGAGTAAGGGATGCAAACAAGTCAGAAATCGCCAACGGCCTTACGGTCGAAGATTCCCTGCGGCTTGATCAAGGGAATTCTCCCATGTCTGATCGGTCAATGATCTCGCATCACCGGGTCCCTGAGGGCATCCACCAGTTTCAGGGTCTGTCTTGTTCGTTCCACGTCGTGGACACGCACGATATGGGCTCCATTCATGGCAGCGGCTGTCACAGCAGCCTGTGTTCCCACCTCGCGGCGTTCGTCCCCCGGGCCCAAGAGCTTAGATATGAAAGACTTGCGAGAGGGGCCGATCAAAACAGGAACTCCAAGGCGCTGGAATGCCGAAAGGCCTCTGATAAGCTGCAGATTATGGGTGACCGTCTTGCCAAAGCCGATTCCAGGATCTACAATGATTTTGCTACGGTCAATGCCTGCCTCTTCAGCCCTGTAGATAGCATCAGACAGGAATCTTTGAACCTCCGCAACCACATCTTCATACTGCGGATTCTCCTGCATGGTTTTAGGGGTTCCTTGCATATGCATCAACACAACTGGCACCTCCCTATCAGCAACCAGATTTGCCATAGCCGGATCGAGCCTCAGCGCTCCAATGTCGTTAACGATCACGGCTCCTGTTTCAAGGGCTTGTGCCGCGACCTGGGCTTTGGTGGTATCGATGGATATCGGCACAGAAACCCGATGAGCAAGCTTTTCGATGACCGGGACTACCCGTCGAATCTCTTCTTCTGCGGGGACGGCTTCCGAGAACGGGCGCGTTGACTCCCCGCCCACATCAATGATATCGGCCCCGGCTGCAGCCAGTGCTTCCCCTTGGGCTACTGCATCTTCCTTGTCAAAGAAGCGGCCGCCATCGGAGAATGAATCGGGCGTCACGTTCAGGATGCCCATGATTAAAGTCCGAGGTCCCAAGCTCAGCACATGGGGACCGCATCGGAGCTCAAACAAAGTTGATCGATCTACATTCATATGAACTGGAAACTTCAACGGGTGGAAACTAACTGGGAAGTGGCTCGAGTTTACCCGGCGCCCTGGTTGCGTCCTTGGTCTCTGCATCCGCTGTGGTCTCTGCTTCCTCTGTCTCCGTGGACCTTGGGAAATCTCCAGCAATAATAGCCTCTATTTCCCTCTCCACCAGGGTTTCTCTTTCGAGCAGGGCTTCTGCCAAGGCATGTAGGATATTCATATTGTCTGTGAGGATCTTCTTGGCCCTCTCATAAGCCTCGGTGACAACCTCTCTGATTTCCTGATCGATCAGCACAGCCGTTTCTTCGCTGTAGTCCTTATGCTGAGCAAACTCTCTTCCAAGGAAGATCTGTTCCTCTTTCTGCCCAAACGCAAGGGGCCCCAGTCTCTCACTCATGCCCCACTGACAGATCATCTTGCGTGCAGTTTCTGTGGCTCGTTCAATGTCATTGCCAGCCCCGCTGGTCTTCTCCTTCAGGACCAACTCTTCGGCTGCCCGACCACCCATGAGTACAGCAAGGCTGTCTAAGAGGTATCTTTTTGGGTAGGTATGTTTTTCATCCATAGGGAGTTGTTGCGTAAGCCCCAGCGCCCGTCCCCGAGGGATGATAGTCACTTTGTGAATCGGATCCGTTTCAGGGAGCATCTTGGCCACCAAGGTATGACCCGCTTCGTGATAGGCGGTATTTCTCTTCTCCTGGTCACTGATAATCATGCTCTTGCGGGCCGTTCCCATAAGCACTTTGTCCTTGGCCTCTTCAAAGTCAATCATTTCCAAACGATCTTTGTCAAAACGGGCTGCCAAAAGTGCGGCTTCATTCACCATGTTTTCAAGGTCCGCTCCAGAGAAGCCAGGTGTGCCTCTCGCAATAACGGATAAGTCGACATCGTCCGCCAGGGGCGTTTTTCGGCTATGAACCTTGAGGATTCCTTCCCGGCCCTGAACGTCAGGCACAGGAACAACCACCTGCCGGTCGAAACGGCCGGGACGCGTGAGAGCCGGATCCAGAATATCAGGTCGATTTGTTGCAGATATAAGGATAACGCCTTCATTCGATTCAAATCCATCCATCTCCACCAGGAGCTGGTTCAATGTCTGTTCCCTTTCATCATGACCCCCTCCCAGGCCTGCGCCCCTGTGTCGGCCCACAGCGTCGATTTCATCAATAAAGATGATACAGGGTGCGTTCTTTTTTCCCTGCACGAACAGGTCCCTGACGCGCGAAGCCCCGACGCCTACGAACATTTCAACAAAATCCGATCCACTGATGCTGAAAAAAGGAACACCGGCTTCTCCAGCAATTGCACGTGCCAACAGCGTCTTACCGGTTCCAGGGGCACCCATCAGAAGCACGCCCTTTGGGATTCTTCCGCCCAAGCGGGTAAACTTCTTGGGATCTCTCAAAAAATCAATAATTTCTCCCAACTCTTCTTTGGCTTCATCAATGCCTGCGACATCATCAAAGGTTACCTTTGCGGATTGTTCAGACAGGAGCCTGGCTCTGCTTTTTCCGAAAGACAGGGCCTTACCTCCGCCTGCTTGCATCTGCCGCATAAAGAATATCCATACACCGATTAACAGAATCATCGGAAACCAGGATACCAGCAAATTCATATACCATGGGGATTCAGCAGGCGGTTTGGCCTTAATGGTTACACCACGACTTCTCAGAATCTTGATCAAGTCTGCATCTTGGGGAGCAAAGGTCTTAAAACGGGTGCCATCCATCTGGGTCCCCGAGATTTCTTGGCCCTGAATTAAGACCCCAACAATGGTACCCTTTTCTACTTGGGCCATGAATTCTGTGTAACTAATCTCGCTGTCTTGGATCCTTGACTGGTTGAACAGGTTGAACAGCAAGATCATCATGAGACTGATCACCAACCACAAGGCCAGATTCTTGTAAAATGGGTTCACGGTAAGGCTAACCTCACTCCCTCGTTGTTTCTTGCCTGGTTTCGAATTTTGCCAACTAACAGAAACTACACATAAACATAATACAACAGAGCTAGGATTTCAATCTTTATTAATCATACTGGCAGGTAACAGTTCGGCTTTCAAGACTTTTTTCGTTTTCTGGGTGATCTTGACTGAATCATCCATGCGGTAACCGCCCACCCAGATGATTCTTCCGCCACTGACCACAATCGGGCAGCGCAGCCTTTGTGACCGGGGCACCTTGTGGTTAATAAAGAAAGTCTTCACCTTTTGTGAGCCGACCATCCCCAGGGGCTTGAATCGGTCTCCTTGTTTGAAATTTCTAACCAAAAGTGGAAAAGTAATCGTTGCCGCGTCAAATAGCGCTGTAGTCTCAGGGCAGTTCTTCACATGGGAGACGTCACTGCGATGACACGTGGAAAGTTTTAGAAAGCGGTCAATCTCGGGAATAAAAGTTGTCTGTATGCCGGGTATGTCATATGCAAACTCGGCAGTTTCCTCAGACGGTCCCGACAAAAAGCAGATTTCATCCCGATCACGAACAACCCGAACCCTCTGGGGCAGGTCCAGACGTCCCGAAGAGGAAGGTGCGGCGATCAGGCGGACTACTGCCTCGATGTGCACATGTCTCACCCGTTTGAGACTCCCTTTTAGAGACAAGATCGCATGGCGTATCAGACGCCTTAAAAACGCTGGGTGCAGCGCACATAGAGCGCCATGTCTGAGGCACAGGCGACCAGGTGTCTGCTTCAACACAAGATCCTGAAGAGCGCGCTTAACCTCCCCATCCCAGAAGTCTTCTTCATCCCTGAGAATTGAAGCAAGTCGATTCAGGGCCAAAACCGTATTTGGGTTATAATGCTCCTTGAGGTCGGACAACAGCTCACGACGGATCCGGTTCCTGAGGTATCTTGTATCGAGGTTGGAGCGGTCTCGCATGAACGCGAAGCCGCCAAGTTCGAGGAAGGCCAATATGTCTTTCCTCGTCAGACCTATGAGCGGTCGGATAATGCGTCCGTCACGAACTGGCGGGATGCCGGTGAGCCCCAGAGGGCCTGTGCCTCGCAGCAGATGCATGAGGATCGATTCTGCATTGTCATCTGCATGGTGTCCAAGGGCAATCTTACTGGCAGAATACTTGTTCGCCACCTCATGATAGAAGCTGTAACGAGCCTCCCTAGCTGCTTCCTGGAGGGATAGTCGGCGCTCTGCGCTATATGTAGCGATATTCTTTGAACGGATTTCACATGGAAGCCCTAATCCTGCTCCTAGTCTGCCGACAAAGGCTGCCTCCTGATCTGCCGCCGATCCGCGTAATTCGTGGTTAAGGTGTGCTATGACGAACCGGAGAGACCACTTAGGCTGAAGGATCACAAGACTGTGAAGGAGCGCCACAGAGTCGGGTCCACCTGACACACCGATCAACACCGTATCTCCCTTGTGGAGCATGTCATATCGGCGGATCGTGGCCTCAACCGCAGAGAGGAAACCATAATCTTTTCTTGTGGTGGGCATGCAGCGTCATAGATATTTAAGATTTTCGGAGAGCTCGCGTCAAGGGAAAAGAGGCGGGAGGGGCCGCCGCGATTACCTCAAAAAGCAGCAAATGCCGTGAATGCAAGCTGTCAGCGGCCTGAGCCAGGAGTACACGAGGCGCTCATACTTGCGGCTCAGGGTCATAGACAAGGGCTTACTCAGGCCAACAGTAACCAGGCGGCAATACAGGTGAAGCGGGTTCCAGGCGTGCTGGACCCAAAGAGCAAGACGATCCAATAGAGTCTGTCCTATTTTGACATTTGGAATATGTTCAATAAATCGTTGTAAGGCGTTTACAGTCAAGAAAAATAGAAGTCAAGCAAAAAAAGCGTCTATATATAGTATTTTTTTTTGTTTGGCCCTATATATTGTATGATCTGGGACGGCAAGCCTCGGTGCGCCCGAACGCCGCTGGCGTGAGCGCTTTTCTTATCGCACCCTTTCCAACGACTTGAAATAACGACGAAAAGTCAGAAATTCACCCTTCAATACGCGACAATGGTGACTGACGACTTTTACAGGAACCAAAGCTTCGCAGGTAAGGAAATTCGCTTTACTGTGGCCCCCAATGCTTTTCGAAGCCTTGCATATGTTGTGGCAGGAAATGGCTGCAGGCCTTGGTTCAGCGACATTCCCTACCTACTTACGCCCATGTTTTGGACGAAAACCCCAGCATATGCGTTACAGGCTTCATTCAGGGGTGCCGAACTTGAACTATTCATTCCTAATGCAGATGCATGACAATGTCACAAAAAAACAGAGAAAGGGGCCGGGCAACGGGCAAAAAACATTGCTCCACGCGGCGGCCAGTCAGCTCGGCCCGGATGATGCTACATATTTCTCTGGTTCATGAGGTTCTTTTGGTGTTGAAATAGGATTGACCTTAAGTTATGAAATGGTTGCTTGGTTGCGCTAAGCGGGAAGCTAGCGGTGTCCTGTCACCCGAAATCCGCTCAATGCGGGGCTGAATTCCCTTTTGAGGGCTCACACTTTCGTGTTCCAAGAGTTGTCCCAGGTCGGGCACTACGCAACAGGCGGTCACGAACCCCGTCAGGTCCGGGAGGAAGCAGCGGTAAGTAATCCAGTCTGTGTCGTGGGTTGGCTTCGGCCCAATCATGACGGCTTGAGGTACGTCGGAAAGGGTTCGATTAAGGGTGCGCAACCAAGCTCTGTAGACTTTCCAAGAAACCTCTCTTCCGAAGCTGGAAATCACATCGGTTTTGTACCAAGTGAACTGTAACGCCATCTTCCGTAAGAACCAAAGCATTGAGCTATCCAGAATCATGTCCTCAAAATCGAGGTGTCTTTTTCAGCAGCAGATTGATACAATAGCGATGTGCAGTAATCCATATTGTTTGGTGACAAAACCCGTGCTTGACGGGGGGTGGCAGACTCAAAAGGAACTGACATTTCTGTGCATTACACGGCCCTTGGCCGCGCAATAAAGTCACCCGCCGTGCGGGTGTAGTCGCGTATTCGGTGGATCAAGACAAAGAACACGGGGTCGTGTCCTTTTCGTATGCGTGATAGACGATACAATGATTTTGGCAGCTATCTCAGCAAACGCTTTGGCTGCAGGGTTCAGAAAATCAGCATAGATGCCGGGTTTTCCTGTCCGAACCGGGACGGAACCCTATCCTTTGGTGGGTGCATCTATTGCGATGGTAGAGGATCTGGTTCTGGAGCGGCCAGCAAGGGCGAATCGATTGCGAAGCAAATTCAGGAGGCAAAATATCGATTGGCAGCCCGGTATAAAGCCCAGAAGTTCATAGCGTATTTTCAGGCTTTTACGAATACCTACGCCCCTTGTAATATCCTCCGTAAGCGCTACGACGAGGCTCTGGAAGATTCCAAAATGGTGGGGCTTGCCATTGGCACCAGGCCGGACTGCATTGATGCGGCAATACTCGATCTGATCGAGGATTATACGGCTACGCATATGGTATGGATTGAATACGGCCTTCAATCCAAACACAACCGAACGCTCGAAAAGATCAATAGGGGGCACACCTTTGAAGATTTTGTTCGCGCTGTGCAGATGACGCAAGGTCGAAACATACTGATTTGTGCCCATGTCATCTTGGGGCTACCCGGTGAATCGCGGGAAGACGTTATGGACACAGCCAGAGCCGTAGCTGACTTAGGTATAGATGGCATCAAGATTCACAACTTGTACATACCCAAAGAAACCCCCCTGGCACGGCTTTTTCAGGAGGGTGAATATAGGGTTCTGGACCGGGAGATCTATGTGACGTGGGTTGTAGCGTTCTTGGAACGTCTGTCGCCCAGTGTTATCATACAGCGCCTTACGGGAGATCCTGACCCTTCAGCGCTTCTTGCCCCGAGCTGGACCTTGAACAAACAACGGACACTTGGTCTGATCCGAGAAACGCTGAAGGCCAAGGATACTTGGCAGGGGAAACTGTACGAACCTACTTATTACGCAGAGCACAAAACTGTTTGCAATAGATAATGCAAAAATTGGGTCATCACGGGGTATCTCTTTTTGAGTCAGGTCAAATCGCACCCAGCTTGTTAGGGGCAGAATGGATTGGGCGACATGAACCAGGCACACGTAGATGTGGCTTACAAGCTCACGCGCTCATTGTAAAAGCGGTAAGACCGCATGCCGAACATGGAGCCGTTTGGAGAGCTGCCAGGCAATATTCCGTGACCTGACCTCAAAAAGAGATACCCTGTCATGACCTATAGACATTCGGCCACGTGGATGCAAACCATGAGATGCTCTCCATAATAACCCATGCGTCTGTTAAGTGGGTCATGCACACGGTGGTTGTTAACGGGCACGACGAGCAAGTAGCCATAAATAGTGACCATTTGAGCAACTGTCTCTTGACAAACTGCCAAGAGGTTCTTATTTTGATAACAACTTGTGTCAAAAATATGTGTAAGTAGATGAAATCAAACGGAATCTATACGTTGTTTGGAGATGCCTTTGAGGGAGAAAAAACACAAGCCTCGGTCGGGTAAATCTGGTCAACCCGACACAGCCGAAGAGCCGAAGGCAGAACTGTATCGGGAGATCAATAAAACCGCAGCCCAGGACGAAAGCGTTGAAGAGCGCCTCAAGGCCGCCGAGGCGAAGGCCGAAGAGAACCACGACCGGCTCCTCAGGGTAACAGCAGAGTTTGAAAACTACAAGAAACGTATGGAACGGGATATGAACGATTTTAAAAAGTTCGCCAACGAATCCCTGATCAAGGATATACTCCCGATCGTGGACAACTTGGAACGGGCACTCGAAATCCCGGAAGGAGACAACGAAAAGACCTTTGACGGTTTGAGGAAAGGTGTCGAAATGACCCTGAAGGGACTTATGGACGGTCTCAAGAAGTTTGGTGTTGTGCCGATTGAGTCTTTTGAGAAACCGTTTGACCCGAACCTTCATCAGGCTGTCATGACGGAGGAATCGGACAAACACTCGGAAAGCACAGTCTCCCAAGTACTTCAGAAGGGATACATGATACAGGACCGACTTCTCCGCCCTGCTATGGTAGTCGTTTCCAAAAAGCCTGCATCCAAGCCAGCAGCCACATTGGAAGGCTCTGGGGACGAAAACAAGGTTGATGTAACCGCGCAGTAACTTCTTCGTCTAAGGAGGAAAGCAATGAGTAAAGTCATAGGAATTGATCTTGGCACAACCAATTCGTGCGTGGCCATTATGGAAGGGAAGGACCCCAAAGTCATTACGAATCCTGAAGGGGGACGTACGACGCCGTCCATGGTGGCCTGGAGCAGCAGCGGGGAGCGCCTTGTAGGGCAGGTGGCCAAACGACAGGCTGTCACCAATCCAGAGAACACGGTTTTTGCAGTCAAACGACTGATTGGACGAAAGTACGCCTCGCCGGAGGCTCAGAAAGACAAGGCAATCTGTCCGTACAAGATCACGCAAGCCTCCAATGGGGACGCCCAGGTGGAAATCCAGGGCAAAGCTTACAGCCCGGCAGAGATTTCGTCCCATATCCTCCAAAGCATGAAGAATACCGCCGAGCAGTACCTGGGTGAGAAGGTTACCGAGGCGGTCATCACGGTGCCGGCCTATTTTGACGACAGCCAGCGCCAGGCGACCAAGGACGCAGGTCGGATTGCGGGGCTGAACGTCTTGAGGATCATCAATGAGCCGACTGCGGCTTCTCTTGCGTATGGTCTTGACAAGCGGAAGGATGAAAAGATTGCTGTCTTTGATTTGGGTGGGGGGACCTTCGATATTTCCATCTTGGAAATTGGCGAGGGGGTTTTTGAGGTAAAGGCGACAAACGGGGATACCCATTTAGGCGGCGAGGATTTTGATCAAAGGGTCATCGACTACATTGCCAGCGAGTTCAAGAAAGATCAGGGGATAGATATCCGCAGCGACAAGATGGCCCTGCAGCGCTTAAAGGAGGCTGCTGAAAAGGCCAAGATGGAACTATCAACCTCCATGGAGACTGACATTAACCTTCCCTTTATCACGGCTGATGCCAGCGGCCCCAAGCATCTCAACATGAAATTGACCAGGGCCAAGCTGGAAAGCTTGGTTGAGGACTTGTTAGAAAAGGTCGTGGGGCCCTGCAAGACGGCATTGAACGACGCCGGCTTGAGCCCTGCCGACATCAATCAGGTCATCCTGGTGGGTGGCATGACCCGGATGCCGGCCGTTCAGGAAAAGGTGAAGGGGATATTTGCTAAGGAGCCTCACAAGGGTGTGAATCCGGACGAGGTCGTTGGCCTTGGGGCAGCTATTCAGGCCGGGGTCTTGAAAGGTGATGTTGAGGATGTGCTTTTACTGGACGTGACGCCTCTTTCTCTTGGGATTGAAACCCTCGGGGGTGTAGCCACCAAACTGATTGAAAAGAACACAACCATACCAACTAAGAAGAGTCAGATATTTTCCACGGCAGCTGATAATCAGCCTGCGGTTTCGATTCACGTCCTTCAGGGTGAGCGCGAAATGGCCGAGTACAACAAGACTTTAGGCCGCTTTGAACTGGTTGGCATACCGCCAGCCCCTCGAGGCATGCCTCAGATCGAAGTCACCTTTGACATCGATGCCAACGGGATCGTCCATGTTGCGGCGAAAGATCTGGGAACTGGAAAGGAGCAGTCGATAAAGATTACAGCCTCAAGCGGACTCTCGGAAGAGGAGATCCAAAGGCTAATCAAGGACGCCGAACTTCACGCCGAGGAGGACAAGAAGAAGAGGGCATTAGTAGATGCTCGGAACCACGCTGACAGTCTGATCTATCAGACGGAAAAGTCCATGCGAGAACTGGGGGACAAAATAGATGCTAGCCTCAAGTCAGATGTAGAAGGGGTCATTGAACGACTAAAAAAGGCCATGGAAGGGACCGATACGGATGAGATCAAACGCCTAAGCGAGGAACTGACGCAAACGTCTCACAAATTGGCAGAGGCCATGTATGCCAAGGCCGCTGGGGCCCAGCAGGCAGGTGAGCAAGCAGGTGGCCCGTCCGCAGAGACCGGAGCCCCGAAAGACGAAGACGTCGTAGATGCCGATTTTGAGGAAGTCAAGGATAATCAGTAGACCCATTTGAGCCCAAAGGAAATTAACGAAGTCCCGCAGTGCTCTGAGTGCTGCGGGATTTTTTCTTTGTTGCAGCCGAAATATATGCTAAAAAACGACACTTAAATATACACGTATACGACAGTTCTTACTATAAGCTATCTCAAAAATGCGTCTGACGCCCCATGGCGGCGTTGTCCCGATGTATCGGGACTTAAAATGCTCATCCCCGCCGTAGCGGGACTGCGAGCCGCCCCGCGCCTTGCCCTGAACCCTGATCCACTTTTTTGAGATAGCTTCTAGTATCTGTCAGGATAGGGTCTCGCCACATATGAAACAGTATCGCATCGATGAGCTTCGACCTGGGGATTATGAGAAGATAAAGGCCCATTTAGATGAGCGTTTTGGCTCTTCCCACATGGAAGGTGTTTATTGGGTCTCTCTGGACGCTGATCTCATGGATCAGGTGCAGGCTGCACATGTCGATTGCCAGCCTTTCT
This sequence comes from Desulfobacteria bacterium, assembly GCA_041547605.1. Taxonomy (GTDB): domain Bacteria; phylum Desulfobacterota; class Desulfobacteria; order Desulfobacterales. The sequence continues at coordinate 15,327 of JBFEUB010000014.1, read as the reverse complement.
ATTTTGCGGTGGTGCTAGAACTATCAGTCATCTCGTTTGAACTATTGATTCGCACGCGAAACCGAATGCGCTGTGATTGTATACATTATGCCAATAAGGCACAGAGGGACAGCATTATTCGTTTTGCAGATACGATTTTTGATGAGTTGAAAATCTTGACCTGAACCGAAATAGCGAGCGAATCGCAAGATGGTATATCTAAGATGCGCCGATCTGGTTTATTTTGTTTACACTCCATAAGGGCAGGAGGCATTCCCACAATATGATACGAACAGCTGCGATCTCAGCCTGGGTCGTTTTGATTACGTTCATTTGTGCTTTGGGTGCCATTGTTGCATCATTCCTGAGAAAAGGTGGCAACCTCTCTCACTTGGTGGGAAGATTCTGGGCAAAATCGATTCTGTATGTCAGCCGCGTCAAAGTGTCCATTCAGGGGTTAGAGCATATCGATCCCCGTGCTGCTTACGTGTATATGGCCAATCACCAGAGCATGTTTGATATTCTGGCGCTCCTCGGGTATCTGCCGGTTCAGTTCCGATGGCTGGCAAAGATGGAACTCTTTCAGATCCCTATTTTTGGGTATTCGATGGCGCGGGTGGGCTACATAAGCATTGATCGCTCTAATCGAAAGTCGGCCATCAAAAGCCTTCAGAAGGCAGCCCAAAAGATCGCCCACGAGGGGGTTTCGGTCATGATCTTTCCCGAGGGGACGCGGAGCGAGGATGGTCGGATTAGACCATTCAAAAAGGGTGGTTTCTATTTGGCCATTGACTCAGCGCGACCGATTGTACCCGTTGTGATTTGTGGGAGTCACTATATCATGCCAAAAGGGAAACTCCGCATAAGACCGGGGCGTATTGTCCTTAGCGTCAACCGGCCCCTTGACACGGCCCCGTACAATAAGACCAGGGAAGTGCTGATGGAGTTGGTCAGGTCCACCATGAAGACGGATTTAGAAAGGATGAAGGCAGGCCAACAAGGGTGTCTCGCATGAACCTGCCTTCCGGAGGTATGAAGTAAGGCGGATGCGGAAGGAGATATTAGGCGTTGTGCTATCATTTGCGCTGATATTTACGGCTGTGAGCCTCCTGTCTTATCATCCGTCAGATCCTTCCATTAATCATGCTGGGGCTTCCCGTGAGATTCAAAACCTGTTTGGACCAGTGGGTGCCCATGTGGGTGGTTTTCTCATCTACGTCTTTGGAGTTGGCGCCTTTTGGATACCTGTCGTCTTACTGATTACGACTTGGTATATCCTGAAGGAATATTCTAGGGGTGTCATCTTACTCACGGTCATGGGTGGGCTTCTATTGGTGGCCACGACAGGAGCGCTGCTTTCAGGTTTTCGCGCTCACTATCTGATTTTCGGACGGCGCTTTTCCAGCGGAGGGATTGTAGGGATCCCGTTGGCCGATGCGGTCGGAAAATACGGTGGAACGACTGGCGGACTCATTTTTCTTCTCACCATTTGGATGATCGCGTTCATCATGGCCACCCGGGTCTCGATTATTGCCGTGTCCAAATGGTTCAGCCGGGTCTGTGCGGGAGTCTTGGTCCGGGCACGTACTGCCTGGATTATCTGGAATGAGCGACGCAATAAGGCGAAGAGACGGGCTGAGGCAAGCTATAGGAAAGCCCCCAGAAAGAAAGCCCCCGTGAAAGTCATGGAGCCTCCCCAAAAGCAGATGAAGGAGATTCGGGCGCGCAGTCAGGAAGTCTTTGAATTTATGGATACGGGGAAGAGGTTTAAACTGCCTCCGTTGAGCCTGCTGGAAGACTCTAAACTTCATGTCAAGGGGATGGATCGCGAAAGCCTTCAGATGCAGTCAAAGCTGCTGGAGAAAAAGCTGAGCGATTTTGATGTATCAGGCACAGTCGTGGCGGTGTCCCCCGGGCCCGTGGTTACTATGTATGAATATGAGCCTGCGCCGGGGGTCAAGATAAACAAAGTGGTCAGCTTGACCGATGATTTAGCCATGGCACTTCGTGCCACCAGCATTCGCATTGTTGCGCCCATTCCTGGCAAAGCGGTTATCGGGATAGAGATTGCGAATACCGACAGGGAGCCGGTTAGAGTGAAAGATGTCATTGCCTCTGAAGCCTTTGAAGCCTCGAACTCTAAGCTAACCTTGGCTTTGGGCAAGGATATCTTGGGAAACCCTGTCATAACTGATTTGGCAAAAATGCCCCACCTTTTAATTGCGGGCGCCACCGGATCTGGCAAAAGCGTGGCCTTAAATGCGATGATTTGTAGTACCCTGTATAAGGCAACTCCAAATGAAGTAAAATTGGTAATGATTGACCCCAAACGCATTGAGCTCGCTGCCTACCAAGGTATTCCGCACATGATTTCACCCGTAGTTCTGGATCCGAAGATGGCCACTCAGGCCCTGCAGTGGACAGTTCAGGAGATGGAGCGTCGTTATACCCTCATGGCCGAAAAGAGAGTACGCAACATATACCAGTATCATAAAAAGCTGGCCAAGGAGAGGGATACGCTCAAGATGACCAAAGGATCGGGGAGTAGTAAACTGACGCCTGAGACCGAAAGCGTGTCTGAAGAACTCCCCCTTATTGTGGTTGTTATTGACGAGCTGGCTGATCTTATGCTGGTAGCCTCTCGGGATGTGGAGTTAGCCTTGACGCGTTTGGCCCAGATGGCTCGTGCAGCTGGCATTCATCTGTTGATTGCCACGCAGAGACCTTCAGTGGATGTTTTGACCGGCATTATCAAGGCCAACTTTCCCACTCGGATATCTTTCCAGGTTTCTTCACGAACGGACTCCAGGACCATCTTGGATGCCAATGGTGCCGAGAGCCTCCTCGGAAACGGTGACATGCTCTTCCTTCCTCCAGGGACTTCCAAGCTGCAGCGCATACACGGCGCTTATGTTTCCGAGGCAGAAATTCGCGGAATCACAGAGTTCTTGAAGAAGCAGCAAGAACCAGTCTATGAAGAGGAAATTCTGAAGCCTATGTTAGAGGAAGAGGATAAGCGAGGTGAAGATGAATACGACGAAAAATATGATGAGGCTGTTGCCCTGGTTACCGAGTCTAGACAGGCTTCCATCTCAATGATTCAGCGTCGTCTCAGAGTAGGATATAACCGGGCCGCCCGAATGATTGAAATGATGGAGCGGGATGGCCTGGTAGGGCCCTCTGACGGAAGCAAGCCTAGAGAAGTACTAGCAAAGGGATATGGTGATTCATAGATGACGGCTTCGTAAAAAGTCCATGTGGTGTGTTGCGCCACATTCCTCAAGACTCGCGCGCCCTCTATCTGGAGCTTTTTACCGTGCCGTCTTTTTGTTAGTTTCTTGCGAGGTCATAGTAGCTAGACGGCGAGAAGAAGTGTCCAGAGTGATAGGCACTCAGAATGATAAACATGATGATTCGATATTTTGCTATTTGTTCTCTTCTCTTTAGTCTGTGGCCTAAAACGTGCTGGGGCTTGGATGCCGCCGACATACTGAACCGCGTCCAACTACGATATGCTGCAGGCGATTTCGAGGCTGATTTCATCCAGGAGGCTCATTTGAGTGCGATGGGGATGGTCGATACTGCTGAGGGTCATCTCTATTTAGGAGGTCCCGGCATGATGCGTTGGCACTATAAGATGCCAGAAGAATATCTCATCATAACGGATGGAGATACACTCTGGATATACCGGCCAGAGGACAACCAGGTCATGTTGGGCCGGGCTTCGGACTATTTTGGAAGTAGGAAAGGTGCGGACTTCTTGAGCAAACCCGGGGAACTTGCCAGAGAATTCGTCGTGGCACTAGCACCTCACAACCTTCAGGAAAAAGAACAATATGTATTGAAACTTGTTCCCAAGGTGGAGCTACCTAGTTTGGCAGAGCTCTACCTGTTTATTTCAAAGCAGACTTTTGACATCATCAAGACAGTCACCTGCGATGCCTTTGGAGACAGAACAGTGATCCGGTTTGACCATTATAAGTTTAACCGGGGGCTGAGTGCATCACTGTTTGTATTTGAGATTCCGAACGGCGCGGACGTGCTGGAACTTCCACGAGAACAAGAATTGGGGACTAACCGTGACTGATAGCCTGGCACAGGAGATCAGGGTGCTTCTGAAAGAGCACCATGCAATTTTGCTCGCCCACAACTATCAAAGGCCGGAGATCCAAGACATTGCTGACCTGACCGGGGATTCGCTTGATCTGAGCATCAGGGCGGCAAAGACGAATGCACGCGTGATTGTTTTCTGCGGTGTGCGCTTCATGGCCGAGACCGCTTCCATTGTATCACCAGACAAAACCGTTCTTATGCCTCGCTTGGACGCGGGATGTCCCATGGCCGACATGATAACCCCTGAAGGCCTCAAGGCTGAGCTGGCCGAATTGGGTGAGATGCCTGTGGTTACCTATGTGAATTCCACTGCCTCTGTGAAGGCCCATTCTACCATCTGCTGCACCTCCGCCAATGCCGTTGCCGTGGTGAACAGCTTGGCAGAAGATGAACTCTTGATGACTCCAGATCGGAACCTTTGTCAATACGTCAGGTCCAAAAGTACCAAAAGAATCCATTGCTGGGACGGATACTGCCCGATCCATGATCGATTAACCGATGAGGAAGTCATGAAAACAAAGGCTGCCCATCCCGAGGCCCTTTTTATGGCGCATCCAGAATGCCGCCCCGAGGTACTGGCCTTAGCGGATGCAGTACTGAGTACGTCCGGGATGATCAAATTTGCCAAACAGTCGGATAAGGCGTCTTTTATTGTGGGCACTGAGGAGGGCCTGATCCATCCGCTGCAGAAGGAAAACCCGAACAAATCGTTCTATAGGGTCTCTGAATCGATGGTGTGTGACGACATGAAACGCACCACGCTTGACGACGTCCTCACGGCCTTAAGGACCATGACACATTTGGTGAAGGTTCCGGAGGAAGTGCGCAGACCAGCCTCCATGGCGGTAGAACGGATGCTTGGCATTACGAGCCGGTGAGGGTACTCGGCAGAATACTCCCACCAAGGAATCTGTGCACAAGACACACGTTTCGTGCGAAGTGCTTCTACTCAAGCGCCTGAGCGCAACCGTCCGTAAACCTTCGCGTTGACTACCGAGCACCATGCCTCGCGTCCCTGTGGGCTGCCCCGAGAGCTATCGCATTCCGCTGTCATGCGGCGTTGTCACGATGTATCGGGACTCAAAATACTCACATACTGCCGTACAGTGAAGATTCTAGAAAATTCAGACAATGGGTAAGGCTATTTTGGCAGGTGATTGGTTAGTATATATTCTTCGTAATCATCTGAGCACATGAGCAAATCCAAATCATCTAAGGAATAGACCTTTGCCCGGATGATCCAGCCTCGATTGTAAGGCGAGTAATTTACTAGTGTGGGCCTGTCAATAATATCACGGTTGACTGAAACAACCCGGCCGCACACCGGGGAGTAAAGATCATTGAAGAGCCTCCTACACTCCACACTTCCAAACGACTCACAGGTGACAATCTCATCCCCCTCATTTGGGAGTTCCACGTAATTTAGTTTTCCAAGTTGAAGCTGCGCAAAGTCAGTGATTCCGAGAGTGACTGTGTGATTCTCTTCATATCGGACCCATATATGGTCCTCAGAGTATCGTAGTTCGTCCAGTACCAGCAACCGCAGCCTCCGTTTCCCAGTTACCTGTATGTCAACTGCCTTACGTGTATGTAAACTAGTATCATTGTATATACCCCAAAACACCCCTTTGCAAGTACTTTTTTTCACAGATAGCACAAAATCGTGGATCGTAAACCTATTCCTTTCCAATTTGTTCAAGTGTTTTGTCTGGAATGTCAAAATTCGAATAGACCTTCTGAACATCGTCTGAGTCTTCCAAGCTGTCCATAAGGCGAAGCATCTGTTCGGCTGCCTTGTCTTCCAGCTTGACTGTGCTCTTGGGTACCATGGTGACCTCTGCGAGCAAGTAATGCAGGTTTCTTTCATCGAGAGCCTTCTTTACTGCTTCGAAATCCTCTGGTGCAGTGATGAGTTCCAAAGCGCTTTCTTCATCGCGGATATTCTCTCCACCGACATCCAGGACCGCCTCCATGAGCGTTTCTTCGTCTATGTCACCCTTTTCAAATACAAACAGGCCCCTCGTTTCAAACATCCAGGCCACGCAGCCAGCCTCACCAAGGCTTCCTCCGGATTTGCTGAAGATGTGACGAATATCAGCCACCGTGCGCTTCTTATTATCGGTCAAAGACTCCACATAGACCGCCGCTCCACCAGGGCCGTATCCTTCATAATACACCTCTTCGTATGAAACTCCCTCCAAGGCTCCAGTCCCTTTTTTTATGGCCCTTTCAATGTTCTCCTTGGGCATGTTTTCTGCCTTAGCTCCGGCAATGGCTGTGCGAAGACGCGGGTTGGCCTCTGGATCGCCTCCTCCCATGCGGGCAGCCACCGTGATCTCCTTGATCAACTTGGTGAAAATCTTACCGCGTTTAGCGTCCGTTGCACCTTTCTTGCGCTTTATTGTACTCCACTTCGAATGACCGGACATGCTGCCTCCTCAATGACATACACTATATCTTCTCTGCTTGCATCCCGCGTCCCACAATATAGACCTCTTTGCTCGACTTTCTGCTGGATTTTGGTTTGAAGTGTGAAACCCGGGTAAACGATTTTCGCATCCTGTCTGAAAAGCGTTTCACGTCAGAGCCATGAAAAATCTTGCATACAAACGCCCCTCCTGGCCTCAATGCGCGGTCTGAGATGGCTAAGGCCGATTCACTCAGCTCGAGGGACCTTTGTGCATCCACAAACTTGCTCCCTGTTGTGGAGGGGGCCATATCGCTCAAAACTGTTTGGAAGTTTGCCCCAATAGTTTCCAGGAATGACTCGTCCCACGCAAGCACATCTTGCTGAATGAAGCGAGCGTTGGGGGGAAGCCGAATGGGCAGGGGGGTTATGTCCACGCCAAGAACGAGACCACGGTCCCCTGCGATCTTTGAAGCAAAGAGCAGCCAGGAGCCCGGACAACAGCCCAAATCCAGTATTCTGCTTCCCTTCTTCAGGACGCCAAATCTTTTTTGAATCTCTTCAAGCTTGTAGACGGATCGGGCAGGATATTGTTCTTCACGAGCCCGTCTTGCATAATAGTCATGCCATGGGGTGGATTTCACCTGGGCATATATAGCAGCAAATACGGCTTTTTCAAGTCAAAACAACAAATCCGCCAGGTCTGACACCGTCTGCACCCCGACCGCCTCGATATCAGCCAGTCCTTTGAGGCCCTTCAGATTGTTTTCTGGAAGAAGGCAGCGTTTAAAGCCCATCTTTCGTGCCTCATGGACCCTAGGCTCGGCCTGACCAATGCTGCGAATTTCGCCAGTCAGCCCAATCTCTCCCAGCACCACGGTAGCCCCCTTGACAGGTTTATCAAAAAAACTAGAAGCAATCGCCGACACAATGCCAAGATCCACGGCAGGCTCGTCCACCTTCACGCCACCGGTCACGTTGACGAAAATGTCCTGATTCATTAACTGGAGACCAAGCTTTTTTTCCAGAACTGCTACAAGGAGAGAGACCCTGTTGTAGTCCACCCCCAGGACTGTCCGGCGGGGCGTTCCAAAGCCTGCTCGGGCAACAAGGGCTTGGAGTTCAAGCAATATGGGTCTAGAACCTTCTATGCTTGCGGTTACAACAGAACCTGGGACAAGCGACGGCCGTCGAGACAAAAAAATTGCAGAAGGATTCACGACCTCGCAAAGCCCGCTGTTTCTCATCTCAAATACCCCTATCTCGTTCGTGGAGCCAAAGCGGTTCTTGACGGCACGAAGTATGCGAAAGATATTATTCTGCTCGCCCTCAAAATACAGCACTGTATCGACCATGTGTTCCAGGAGCCTGGGGCCTGCAATGGCTCCGTCTTTTGTAACGTGTCCCACCAAAAAAATCGGAATGCCGGTCTGCTTTGCTAGGTGCATAAGGTGCAAAGTTGCTTCCCGGACTTGGCTGACGCTTCCGGGTGCCGAGGCCAATTCGCGGGTAAACACCGTTTGGATCGAATCCACGACCATTGCATTCGGAACCATTTCATTTGCCATAGCCCTGATCGATTCGAGATCGACCTCTGATACCACCCATAGGTCTTGCGCATCCATACCAAGGCGGTCACTTCGAAGCTTGATCTGCTCAACCGATTCCTCGCCCGAGATGTAGAGGACCTGGTGCTGGCTGTCTGCAAGTCGGTGCAAGATCTGGAGCATCAGTGTGGACTTGCCAATGCCCGGATCTCCACCCACCAAGATGAGAGACCCTGGAACGAGTCCACCTCCCAGAACCCTGTCAAACTCCTGCATACCGGTTTTGATGCGCCTTCGTTGATCCATTTCCACGGTGTGGATCGGAACAGGTCGGGACTGCTTGGCAGGGGTCGCTCCCCCTGGGAGAAGTTTTGGGCTTTGTCTTTCCTCTACCAGACTATCCCATTGGCCACACTCAGGGCATTTGCCCATCCATTTAGGTGCGTTATAGCCGCAGCCCTGACATACAAAGAGCATTTTACTGGGCTTTCCACTTTTCAAGATAGATTCTCCTTGAGAAATAAAATGATGGTTACGTCTAATACAGGCTGTGGGGCAAATAGGAATCCATGTGAACACAAACGAAACACTATCTGATCGGCTTGCTCCCCGCGCCTCAACTGCTGGCGTACAAGCCCCCCCCAGGGTGGGGAAGGTTCACCATACATCTTGGCAAAGCGAACTATCAGCAATCGGGCGCTGATACAAGTCACAAAAGAAAGGAGAGTCTTGGTACTAGATGGTGCAATAAAGCTATCATTTTAGACGCGGAAAATCAAGGTTGGCAGTATGGACAGCTGTTTACCGGTACCCGGCGGAATGCGCGCCGTGCGTGGCCATGTGAAAATACTTAAAGCAAAATGCAAAATGCCATCAGTGCCTCAGACGGTTTGAGAAGGCATGGCTGGCCTTGTGGGGCGCTTTAAAACATCTCAAGGAGCAGGTTTCGTTTGACAATTTCTCCCAAAAAACATAGTGTCGAATGAGCAAAAATGTGTACGCGCTGGTGCGGAGGTAGGCATGGAAAGACCCGCTTTAACGAGGATTTCGGTGATCGGCATGGGGTATGTGGGCATACCTGTTGCCGCACTTCTAGCAGACCAAAACGGGGTGGATGTTACCGGTATCCAGAGGCGTTCTCAGCGCTCCGGATGGAAGATTGACGTGCTAAACGCGGGCCGGTCTCCCTTCGAGGGCGACGAGCCCGGGCTGGATGCCTTGATCAAAAAGGTTGTCCAAAAGGGAAGGTTCCGAGTCACTGACGATTTTTCGGTGATCAAGGATATGGACACTGTACTTATTGACGTGCAAACCCCCACTGATGGGTCAGGTAACACGCCAAGGTACCTTTCTCTCAAAGAGGTTTCGAGGCAAGTGGGGGCCTTTATGCAAAAGGGGACGCTGGTGGTGATTGAGTCAACCGTTGCACCAGGCACCACACAGTTCGTTGTGCAGCCCATACTTGAACGCAAATCTGGATTGAAAGCGGGACGAGATTTTTATCTGGCGTATTCTTATGAGCGGGTTATGCCCGGTCGACTTCTTGACTATATCATGGACCTTCCAAGGATCGTGGGAGGCGTTGACAAAAAAAGCCGAGACATGGCTGTTCAATTATACAAGAAAATAGTTAAGGCAAAAATTTTATCTACAGATATTCTTACGGCAGAAACCTCCAAGACCATGGAGAATGCCTATCGAGATGTGAACATAGCCTTTGCCAATGAGATGGCCATGGCGTGTGAAGGCCTGGGTGTTGATGTCTTCGAGGTGCGTGAGCTGATTAATTCTCGCGCTGAAAGACATATGCACGTGCCGGGAATCGGCGTGGGGGGGCACTGCCTGCCGAAAGATACCTGGCTTCTGGATTACGGCGTTAGACAGTACGGCAAAGTTCCCATGAATCCCGAATTTATTCGGTTAGCCAGAAAGATTAATGACTTTATGCCTATTCATGCTACAGCGATGATTAAGGAGGCCCTGGCATCCCGGAAAATCTCCCTCAGGGATGCCAAGATTGCCCTCCTGGGCGTGGCCTATCTCGAGGACTCCGATGATGTGCGAAACACGCCTGCCTATGACCTTATCCGAGAGGCTGAAGCATACGGTGCTGAGGTTGTGGCACACGATCCGTATGTGAACAGATTTCCGGAGGCGGAACTGAGCCGGGACTTGGATCACGTGTTAAAAGGAGCTGACTGTATGGTAATAGCCACAAAGCACAAACCTTACTTCAGCTTGGATCTAAAAAGGGTTAAATCTCTGATGCGCACGCCCATCATTGTTGACGGACGAAATGTCTTGGATAGGGCGAAGGCTGAAAAGGCGGGGTTTCTGTATAAGGGAATAGGCAAGGGTTAATTTCTCGCTTTTCGTACGATTTGTATGGGGCTGGTCCCCGGGCCATTGGTCACACGGCACGTATTGAGGGGATTGCACGGTTAACCGGGGGTACGTAATCCATGGATGCGTTTGCAGCAATCCTTAAACGGGTGGAAGAGAAAAGGGAAGATTATGCCACGTATGGCTTTGAACAGCTTGAAATGGCTTCATTAAACACTTTTTTTGACCTGGCCCAAGAGTATGATGGCCTCGAAAATCTATACTTGGTAAGCGTTACCGTTCCCCGCGTCTATTTTGGACTGCAGTGCAATCTCTATGTGGTGCCCCCTCAGGGGGACACCATAGAATGGGCTGCAAGCAGCCATCCTGACACCAGCCGCCCAGAGACAAAAGTCCCGGACTATATCAAAATCGCAGATGCCCCATATCAACACGGTCACGTCTATGTGGTTCCAATCCTCGGCAAGAAAACACCTACCAGCCATATTCTTTTGCATGGGTCACGAGACGTGATCGGCATCTTTGAGGTGGCCCAAGCTGATGACCTCACGGAGGATCAGCTTTTCTTCATGCAAAAGTATGCCAACCGTATCGGATACAATCTCTATAATAAATTCCTCACCGAACAGAACATTCAGCACCTTAAGTTTATCAACAATTTGGTGGCAGACATAGAGCATAACGTGATTGCACCTAACATCCACTATAGGCACTACTTCAAGAAGATCAGAGAGTATCTGAACATAAACAAAGAGATAGAGGGTGAGCTTGACAGTGTGCTTGATGCGCTCAAATCTCAGGACCAGAGCCTGTATGCCAAGATTAGTGAAACCATGGAAAGGATGATCGTGATCAACAGAGCCATGTTCAACCAGCAGGAGAGAATAGAGCGACATTACAAGCACACGAGCCTTTTCTTGGAGAGCTTATTTCGTCCGGACCACTTCTTGTTTGGCGAATACATCCTGAAAAAGACCCCGTGTTATTTGTGGAAGGACATTGTTTTACCCCAGCTGGAACGGTATAGGGATCGATTTACGCAAAAAGGTATTAACGTTAATCATATCATTAATGAACAAGAGGTGACCGAAGACATAGAGATCAGAGTGGACAAAGGACTTATGGCTCAGGTGGTTGCAAATCTCCTTTCAAATGCTGCCAAGTATGTTGAATCGGTTGTTGATGCTTCCGGAAAGAGGGTCAAAAAGGTGCATTGCAAGATGTCGCTCATCGAGAACTTCTTTGGACAAGGACATCACGGCGTGCGCTTCAATATTTTTACTTCAGGGCCGCCTATTAACGCCGAAGATGTCGACCACATTTTCGACGAGGGTTTTCGGGAGGCAAGAAGCGAGACAGTGGAAGGGAGAGGCCACGGGCTGCATTTTGTTAAGAATGTGGTTGAAGTACATGGTGGGGTAGTTGGTTACAATGGAGACGAACTTGGAAACGAATTCTACTTCTTTGTTCCGGCCTAGTTTTGGCAGGGCCGCCTTGCGGTTCCTGGCAATAATGGTTTTTGGCTTTATCTGGCTGGTCGGTTGTGCCGACCGTGTCCGTGGCGAACCATTAAAGGGCCCCAATCCTTTTGCTCCTCTGAAGACACGCTTGATTCGAGACGGATTTGACAGGCCCCTCATTCGGTCACTGTATTCAAAGCCCGAGGTGGCCTTTGAACAAAAGAGCATTTCCACCTACTTTTTGCATCGCGAAGCGGCTTTAAACTACGACCAGTTCTTGACCCGGTCTTCTCTGGACAGGGCGAAAGACTATCTTGGTCGACATCAGAAGGCCTTAGAGCGGTCCCAGAGCGTGTATGGCGTGGAGGGAGAGATTATTACCGCCATTATTCTGGTGGAAACAAGACTCGGGACTTTCATCGGAAAGCGCTTGGTATTCAATACCCTGTCAACCTTAGCCGCACTGGGTGATAAGGATATTCGGGGCCGTTTCTGGGAGGCCTATCTAAAAGGCAAGGCAGACGTATCAAAAGAGCAATTTGACGCATGGGCTGCGCGGAAATCAGAATGGGCGTACAGTGAGCTAAAGGCCTATCTAGAATATACCAAGGCCCAGGGACTCGATCCCTTGTCTATGCGCGGTTCTTTTGCGGGGGCGTTGGGGATTGCGCAGTTCATACCTTCAAGCGTGCTGCAGTTTGCCAGGGACGGAAACCGGGATGGCCAGATCAACCTTTTTGATCATGAAGATGCTATTGAGAGCATCGCAAATTACCTGAATCAGCATGGATGGGAACCGGGGCTGAGCGCGAACAGGAAGGAGGCCCTGCAGGTTCTGCTTCGCTATAATCAGAGCACCTATTACGCCAACGCGATCTTGAACGTGGCCGAGCGCCTTTCCAAAACGCACCAGCATTGAAATCCGAGCAACTCCGGACACGGGTAAAAACTATGACTAGCGTGGAGCATAAGATATGAGTTTTCCCTCGTTTGTTCTCATATGTATGATTCTTTTTATTCCCACGGTGTGGTCGATTGTAAACATAGCCACGCGGGATTTCAGCTCCACGAGAAAGAAGGTGCTTTGGGGAGCATTTGTGGTATTCATGCCGCCGGTTGGAGGGATTGTCTATTTCATAAGCTACCAGATTATGCATATGGCAAAAAAGGGAAGAGACTGAGGCAACTTGCCCGTCGGCAAAACCGAGACAATAGCTTAATGAAAGGTCAAGACATGAAGAATAAGGCAGACAAGAATTCGCTCCCCTTGATTCAGGATGCAGACTTGGCTGGCAAGGTGGTGTTGGTTCGTGTCGATCACAATGTGGTGAAAGGTGGAATTATCCGCGACCCCTACCGGATTGACCGGACGATCGGCACACTTTACAACATTGTGGAGCGAGGCGGCCGGATTATCCTCATGACGCACATTGGAAGACCCAGGGACAACAAGACTGGTGAGATAACCAGTGATGCTTCCACGTCGGTAGAACCGATTGCTGCGTATCTGGAACGGAAACTCCACTCCAAAATTCACGTGCCCGCCTTTCGCGCTGAAAATAAACGCGGGATTCACGGGATTGACACGTCTATTAATCTGGCGATCAAGGATCTCAGGCAGCATAAAATCGGCGGTATTTACCTACCAAACACCCGGTGGTTTGAAGGAGAAGAGCCAGCCGGGGAGGTCAGGGAGTCCTTTACCCGGCAGTTGGCTGGCCTTGCAGACGTCTTTGTCAATGACGCTTTTGGCTCCTGGCAGCCGCACGCAACCACGTATGACATTACCAATTATCTGCCGTCCTATGCGGGTTTTTTGATGCAGGAAGAGATTAACCATCTGGATCAGGTCCTGCGGCCCGAACGGCCCTTCACAGCCGTGGTAGCGGGTGCCAAATATGACACCAAAATAGGCCCTCTTAACGAACTTTACAGAAGGGTAGATCATCTGATCCTGGGCGGCGTTATCTACAATACCTATCTTTGTGCCAAGTATAACGTCCGGATTGCTGGGGTCGCAGATGATGACATAAAGGCCGCCAGGAAACTGGTTTCCCAGGATAAGAAGGCCAAAAAGATAGTGGAGTTGCCCTACATTGTCGAGTCAGACACGCTGGGCAAAAAAGTTCGAGGCGGCTACAGAACCATATCAGTAAAAAGCCTTGGACGCGGGAAGTCTTACGGTTACGTTTTGGATATTGATTCCAAGTCTTTTTCTGACAAAAAAGTGGCTGATGTAATTGCTTCGGCCAAAACCATTTTTGTCAATGCGGTCATGGGTTATACGCCGCACTTTACGGACGGCTCCGAGGCCCTTGACCGGACGATTGACAAGAACCAGATTGCCTGGAAGTTTTACGGCGGTGGTGACACCCTCCAGGAGTTTAAGAGCCTGTGTCCTGGTCTTTACCTTTCCGTGCTGGATGACGCTCTCTATTATTTCTTTACAGGCGGGGGATCGGTCTTGAAGGCCATCGAAGAAAATGACCCGTATGGCATGAAGCCGGTTCAAGCACTGATCGAAAACAAGAAGAACTGGCCAAAAGGGTAAGGCGCCATTTATCGTCGCTGAAGCCCACAGCTCAAAGAAGAACTCGGGAAAGCACTCCACCATAAAATGGATTGACAACCCGAGGGGTCGTTCAGTATTGTATCTTTAAGCCGAATATTGCAACGCTTCGGTGCGCGAATTCCGCCCGCAAGTCGCGCTTTGTGGTCCCATCGTCTAGCGGTCTAGGATACTGGCCTCTCACGCCAGAGACACGGGTTCGATTCCCGTTGGGACTACCAAATAAAATCAAGGGGTTAGGTCCTACAGCCTAACCTTTTTGTTTTTGTAATTCTCTCTTTCCAACCGCATTTCCAACCCCCAGGGTTGTTCTCATTACTTTCCAATCCCAACAGCATGACCCGCCCCGAGTAGACCGCGCCAGATGGCGGAAAGTGCTCAGCAATACACGCATCAAATTTGGAAGCTCAGCGCAAGTAGCTGATACGGTTACGTCCATTACGTAAGCCGCCACCCTTTTCTTGCTGGCCGTGTTGAATTCCTTTTTAGCTGCATTATTTTATATATAAATAAGGTCTTTGACAATTTGCCCCTGCTGCGTTCGTGTTCACTGAGAACTTATCTGAAACAAAACACAAGACGGTGTACGTAAACCTTGCTCTGCTTCAGTGTGCATGTTCTGTTTGATAGAGAAGCAACAAGGTCTTAATTGCAAACAGGTTGTAGGTAGTCTCGTGACACGGCACCACTGCAGGGGCAATTTGATATATACGTGTAAGCGGACTCTCGCCAAACAATAATGAGCCGCAGGTCTGACCATAGACGACCCCTAGAGTTCGGGTGCTGGGGGCTACGGCGTCGAGGTCTGGAGCCTGTGGGGATATTTAGTCTCACCACAGCTATCTAACAGATAGGATGAGAACTTAACCCTGGCTCCGGATTCTCTGTCAACTCTTCGGTTCGGAGTTT
>JBFEUB010000013.1:0-31213 GCA_041547605.1 Desulfobacteria bacterium | reverse complement strand
TCAGACAGCTTGCAATTTTAAACGCCAGTCACATTCAAAAATCTTCTCCAAAATTGCACAATGTCGTTCGCCAAATAATATTTTCAATCATCAACGACTTGCGAGCAAACGGAACATATTTTTGACAATCAGTCTAGTTCCTGATTGTAGAAACCAAGAGAACATTAAGTCATCTCGACAAAAATACCCGACTTGAGTACTATTGAGCCTGTTAGACCGCAATATATCCCTACTCATTTTCATTACTTTTCTGTAACTGATCTCTGACGCTATCCCTATTTTCTTCCCACCAATCAATTGCTTTCTGATACTGCAGTAGCCCAAAATCCTGACGAGTAAGACCTTTAAAAGAGCTTAAGGCATTATGAACAACTTCGATGTCTTTTTCGGTTTTCAAACACTCGACTAGGGCATCACAAACATCAACCTCCTCCCTTTTTGCCAACCAGTTCGCGGCTTGGCGCCTTACATCCCATCTGTCATCTTTTAAGAGCATAGCGATCAACTCTTTGGTTGTGAACTCTGACGATGGGATTTCAGTTCCATCAGATTTCTTTAAAGGCTTGTTTTCAGGCTCTTTCTGCATCTTAGCCCAAAAAGACATGACCCTGAGGCATTCAGCATCAGATGCCATGCGGAGGGGGGAACCTTCTTCACTGTTCTCGCTGATATCTTCTAATTTATCAAAAGCATTGCGACTTGACTCAGCGATAGCTCTATCAGCAAGTTCAGCAAGAAGTGCTCTACTCCTTACTTTTTCTAATTCATCTTGTAATAATGACAGCTTAGTATTAGCGTCTTTAATCAGAGGGTCTATGTGATCACGAACCTGTTCCCTTATTAGCGAGTCAGCTACTTCATCTATCCGAATGGAAACACGATGTTTAATAAGTCTTCGTATACCTTCCGTTCCTAACTCAACGTCAACTCGTTTGGTAACTTGAGTTTTTAGTTCGTTAATATTATTTCGAGTTTCTTCTTTAAAGTCACGTGCTGATTTATAAGTAAACCACATACCTATAGCTATCAAAATGGCAATGAGTAGATTTAGTCGTTTATATTCGGACCTTACTTCTCGAATTTCTGCATGAGAATGATCAACAATTTCCTTATATAATGCTAGTTGCTCAGGTTCTTTCGTCTCAAGATCACCCTTTTCTTTCTCTTTCAAAATGAACCCCCTGTGTATAGTTATTCATAATATTTTATGGTGATTTTGCACTGATTTGCGATAAATCGGCTAATCCGGAATCCGGAAAATTCTAAAATGGTTTCTTGTAATCTTACGTTTACAATGCTTCCTGGCAGATAAACAGCTCATTGCCTGGGTAAAGGGGACCTCTTGGATCAAGGTCGTTGCAGATGATGAGTGTGGACAGCGGGATGTCCAGCTTCTTTGCAATGGAAGAGAGGTTTTCGCCTTTCTTTATCACATAGGTTTGCCCCCGTTTTTCTGCTAAGTACACCTTCTCCTCAAGGCCTCGCAATCGCTCATGAAAGCCCCCTGAAGCTCCTTTGGGTATCAGCAGGTTATAAGATCCTGAAGCAAGATGGTGGCCTCTAATCTCCGGGTTAAGATCCTTAATGACCTTAAATTGCGTCCCTGCTGCCTGCGCAATAATTCGGATTGGCGTGTCCGCCGAACAATCAACTTGGACCTCATCGAACGCCAGTGGGGGGTAGTAGTCTTCTTCGGTGAGCTTGAACCCGAAACTCTCGGGGTCAGATAGAATCAGTTTCACTGCAACTATACGCAGCAAGAATCTCTGAGTCTCGAGAGGCAGATAGAGGCTATAGTAGTCGTCGATTCCCTGCTCCAGGATTTTCGCCATAAGCCCATCCTCACCCATGTTGTATGCCGCTACGGCCAGCGTCCATGAACCGAACATGGCATGGAGTTCTTTCAAATACCGGATGGCTGCCTGTGTTGAGGCAAAAAGATTCCGCCGCTGGTCAATACCTTCATGAATGACCAAGCCATAGTTTCGACCGGTGTCACGGAGGAACTGCCAGAAACCCACTGCCCCTTTTGTTGAACGGACGTCTGGAAGAAGTGCACTTTCCACGACTGGAACATATTTGAGATCATCCGGCATTTTGTTCTCAGCCAGCATGCGCTCGATGTAAGGGAAGTAGCGGGTCGACCGTTTCAGCCAAAGAATCACTTGAGGCCTGTTCCAAACGGAGAGCAGGACTTCTTTTTCCAGTCGCTCTCGCGTCTCTTGAACCTCAAGTGGAACGGGTTCTCCGCAGAACTCCAGCGGTCCCAAAGACCTGATAGAAGAAATAAGGGACGGAAACTCGGGCGGTTCAAGTGATGCCCCGTGAGCCTGCCCAGCTACAACCAGCCATGCCACAAATGATGAGATAAGTTTGCATCTTATATGCCAGAGTATCTTTGTTCTCATCAGGTCTGTGCTCTTCATGGGTCTATACAAATACATGCTCATGCCGAATGGTGCAATAGTACGTGCTTCTCGATCAAGCCTTCCATTTGAGACATCTGATGCTGCGTCAGCTCTCCAAACTGGACACCGCTTTGCCTCATAGTGACGGAAGTAAAAGGGATTTGGTAGGTTCCGAAATCAGTAACGGTTCTAAAGAGTACGTCATTCAGATGAAAACCGCCTTCTTCCAAGAATATGTTTAATTTGTCTGATCCATCTGACGGTTCTTTGCCTCCCATATAACGAAACGCAAGCCCGCCCCAGCTTATATTGATGACTTCTCCAACCCTTGCACCATGAGGCTTGAAATAAACAAACATACCTATAGGGACCTGAAAACGCCGATCCCTACTTCGCTCAACCTTCTATTTGCCTGCAGTCATGCGACAACTCCTTATCGACACCCAGAGCGGGTCTAGTTCCCTTGGCTTCGGGGTCCTAAGCATAGAGGAGAGCCAACTTTGCCTTCACCTTTACTCTTTGACAATTGAACATAGGTTCAGTTCTTGAGTTGAAGACTTTCCCATGGTATAGTTCTGAATGAACCGTTCTATCTCAGCTTTCTGATGGCGTGTCAGTTTCTGAAATTTCACCCCACATCGTCTCAAGGTTCTACCAGGGAGGAGGTTCCCGTTAGGTATTGTGTGAACCACCTCGTTATCTACTGCAAAATCCGCGACGGCCCTAAACCGCACACTGCTTAAATGGAAATTATGTTCTGTCAATGATATGTCTAAAAATGATCTTTGGGGATGCGCTTCGCCAATGTAACGAAACGCAAGCCCCCCCGCACTAATATCTGTGATCTTACCCAGTACCGTACAATGAAACCCGAATGAAACGATGGAACCGGTGGGAACCCCGAATCGCCTGTGTTTCCTTTGCTCGGCTCGCTCATTAACGGCGTTCATGCGATAACCTCCTCAAATAATCTGTCATACAGTAAACAGAGCTATGCAAGCAGTCAGCAAAACTCGTGCCACGTCTCTGATTTCAATCTAGTGAGCCCCAATGGGAGGTTTTGAAATGGGTTTAACCGGGAAGCCAGGGTGAAGAATGGGCTATAGAATGAGAGGTGATTGCAATACACTCATTTGGGGACAAGGCGCTGAGAGGATAATACTTGAGACTACTTCTCTAATATTTTATAGAAATAAGCACCGGCGGGAGATGCTCAGTAATGGGAACGAGCAAAAGACACCGAGAATGTGCACTCGTGTGAATGTTTCTCCAGACACTCAACATAGGAGTCGTGTCCAACATCTTTTGCGTAACATAATCGTATCAAACCTCTTTTCGGGACAGAGAATGAAAAAGCCGTTTTGGATTAAGCAGTGCCCAAGGGTGTTGACTTTTTGAAACAGGGTGTTGCAACCTCCACACACGGGGCCATTGTTATTCTTGCCGTGAGGCTCACCATCTCAAAACCCTAGTTTTTAACCATGCGAGAAACGTTTTTAATCGAAAACAGGTCCCATGGAGCCCGTTTTCTTTGGTAGAAAGAGCTAACTGGGAAACAAAGACAGAAGGTGCAAAATTAAAGGCCATAGGGCCTCTTTTGAGTGGGCAAGGAGGGGAGAACCTATGGCCTTATTGGGTTTTTTAAGGGAATTCGGGATTAGGGTCCGTTCTCTTCACTTCTCTCGTGAGAACACGTAGGCGAGCAGAACACCCATTCCTAGAAGCCCAATACCGGTCATGAAGATAACGACATCAGTAATACTAAATATTTTTCCAAAATGCGTCAACAGGAGCACTGGCAAACTATCCACGTCGTCTTTTAAATGGTGTATAGCTGCTAAGAAGACTACTTCTACTGTAAGTAAGCAAGACTCATGCCACCCTCAAACAAGATGGGGGTGTTTCCATCCCATTCAGGCTCAGTTAATGGATGGACCTTAGCATTGATGGTCTGTACAAAGGCCCGAGGGTTGCTCAGAAATAACTTGAGAGTTGGCGTTAGCGGAGGTCAGAATAGGGATATTATCCTTGGAATCCAGACCACCAATATGGTGGGGGTTTTTGCTCATGAACTTGTCATCCACCCCGTAGCCGGACGCATGAAGCCTTCAATATGTTGTGGCTCCACCCCGGAGGAGAAAATAAAAGATTCCTTCCCATTATTGATGCCTACATACAGGCAGATCTATCACAGCTTTCTAAGTCATATGCTAAGTTTCGTCAAACGGTCTGAGGTCATTCTGGGAAACGAAGGTTGTTTAGCGGAAAATCTTGGATAGGGAGGCTAACCGAGGCCTTGGTGGGCCACTCATTGTAAAGCCGTATTTAGAGATATGAGTTGGATACTGTAAGTTTTTCGGCCTCTGTTTCTCAGACATTATATGGCATTATTGTAAATCTGACCTCACTCTTGATTTCCACCGGATAGGTTTGGCCTGAGATTACGACTTCGGATTTGAAGATCTTATGACATTATCGTGAATCTGGCTCTTCTTGCGATAACGGCATGCGCATCACCTGCGAGGCCACCTAGCTCGCATCGCGTTACGCAGGGACTGAGTACGATTCCCTATATCCGTATGCTCCATAGGAACTGGTCGCCGGCCTCGTCGGCTGAATGCGCTTGTTAGGCCGCCCATGAATCACTCGTCATTCTTGTCACCGATCAGTCCCATGACGTACCACTCGACAACCGAGCGTGGGGCAGTCTGAAGATGTAGATCGCCCAGCCAAGGGTATCGCGGCCCCATCGCAGGTACGCCACCCTCGCCTTGCCCACTCGCTCGTCCAGCTCCGCCAAGTCCGGATCATCTGGGTGGGTGCGAGCGTACTCGGCCATCGCGTACCATTGGAGGCCTTCGTACCTGTCCCAATCGTCCTTGCTGCTAACGATGGTGTGAACGAGGTCCAGCCCTCGCTGCTCTCCCGCTTCAGCATTCGAGAAATGGCTCCCGAAGTCCTCTCTCGCGACCCCAGATGCCTCCAAGTAGTCCTGTAACGGCTCCTGCAACCAATAGGGCTCTCCTACTATCACCCAGCCGCCAGCCTTGACCATGCTGATCAGCGCGTCCAGAGTACTAGTGTGTCCCCCGAAGACCCAGCTGGCACCGATACAGGATGCCAGATCGAGGCTATGCGGCTCATCCGGCCTGAAGTCCGCACCGTTCATCTGTCTGAAGACGATGCCCGCACTCGGAGCCCCCGCCTTGAGCCTTCTCTCTGCATCGGCAATGAAGAAGGGAGAAATGTCGATACCCACCCCCCGGGCACCATAGGCTTCGGCCAGACGAATCAGGAACTCGCCCTTTCCGCAAGCAATGTCCACCACTTGCGCGTCTGTCGGGAGCCCCAGGAGATCGACGAGACGCGCCAGCTTCTCCTCGCTCGTGGGGTTGCACACCACGTGTTCACGGTGGGTGATGTCGTAGAATTTCCACATGTCCATGTTTCAGTCCTTCAGCGGCCTGACAATGATTATACGGATCCGTATTAGAACCTTTGAGATGCCCTTAAACCGCTCATACCTCACAGAGGCTGAGTGATTGTATAATCTTGAATATTTGAGGCCGCCGAATTTTCAATCTCACTTCCAAGAATAACGACCCTGAGTTCGAAGGCAAGTAACTCAGGATCTCATTTCACAACCTTTGGATATTTCGAGATGTCCGTTTTCCCGCATAACTTCCATAACTTGACACCGGCCACTCACATCGGTTCTTTACAGGTATGCAGCCCATGAAAGAATGGGGTCTTGACATAGGACATTGAACAGCGGCAACTAAAGACTGCTCGTATTCTCGTTACTCGGGAAAATGTCAAGATATCAGAACCATATCAAAACCCACCTCTCTATCGGAAACCAGGCCTTGGTTCAGTACAAGTCAGCTAAGAACCTACGATTTCAGAATACTTCTCGAATCCTTTTGTTCTTAACCAATATTTCCCTTCACCCGACGTGTCTATCAGCTCTTCGGTTAAAGCATCGTTGAGTATCCTTGTAAACTCTTCCGGATTCTTACAGTAGCAAATTGGATAATCATATTCTGGTGCTATAGTAATGAGCTCACCAGGACCGTCGGTATTCTTGCCAATGAAAAAAATGAGCTTGTCTATTCGTTGCGCAGGATTCTGGGGTATATCCTTAGAATTTAGAATAGAGTCCAGATCCTGAGATTTCAGAAGCGGTGTTTGTTTACCTTTGGAGAATAGTTCCCGAACGTATCCTGCTAGCAAGTATCCTTTCTCTTTCAGCGTGGCACGATTTTCCCAAAGAGTATCATGGTCAAATCGTACTTTTGTGCAAACCTTGCATTCATATACAATAATGTTTGGATCGGGCTTGTGGTACTGCCATATTATCTCACCTTTGCATAGGATACACTCATCTAATTTGTTTTTCATGGCACACCCCTCATTATGAGTAACGGGATCTTGGTATTCAGTTCATGGCATACTTTTGTTAAATTTTAAGGTTATTCCTTAAGAAAAAGACTCCTACTAATTCAGAGCCCGGAGATTCTTCGCCAGTTCTTCCCATTATTTATACCCACCAACCGGGCGGTTCGATCAAAGATTTCTAACTCAAATGATAAGTTTCGTCAAACTGTGAAGGGAGATTCAGTGAAAGGAAGGCTTTTTGGCCTCTATTTTTCAGACATAGTATGGCAAAATCGTCAATTTGGCTGGATTTTCGATATCAACGGGTTTCTTAACTTTAATTGTAAAGTTTAATGAGACATAGTTCGCCCGTGTCAGGAGTCGAGGGCCGGGCAAATGATTCTCCGCCTGCCTGCGCTCGCGGAGTTTACTGTTCAATTGTTTCATTCTCTTGGCCATCCCGGGGGCCCGCTGTTCAACGCGTTGTTCCAGCTGGTCCCATGCTCTTATTTAGACCGCCCAGCCCGCCTCAAATGCTCCGAGGCCCTTATGTGTTCCCTCATTGTACCCGTTTTTTGGCCTTTTCCTTGCGCAGCCTGTCCAAAAGACCGAGACTTGAGGTCCCGCCCCTCCAACAGCCCCGTTCCCAACTGACGGAAAGAACTTCGCCATCACTGTCATGTTAGCAAGCCAGCTTTTTCCCACGAAAAGCTATCTTGCCTCAAAAAGGAAATCCGTTTAGCGATGACGGCTGTGCCCAACCCAGTCTATACTACAAATAGAGGCCCTAACAAAAAAAGCACAACATATTGTATTTTTTCTTGTGGCTTGTTGATCGGTGTGTTATGGGAAGGCACCGGAAGGCACCATAGTGAAAAGCAAGAACACCCAGTTTGAACCACAGAAAGGAGGTTTCATGAGAATCATAGCGAGTGCCAATCAAAAGGGGGGCTGTGGGAAAACAACCACAGCCATCAATCTCTCATATTTCTTAGCCAGGAAAGGCGAAAAGGTGCTGCTCATAGATTTCGATCCTCAGGCCCACGCAACTATGGGGCTGAATATCGATCCACCTGATCTTGAAATGAGCATGTACGATGTGGTCAGGCCGTATCGAAATGGTTCAACAAGCATAAATGATATTCTGATCCCCATCGGAGAGAATTTTGACCTTGCTCCCTCAAGTGCCTCCCTCAGTGCCGTTGAGCAAGAGCTCTCAGGACTGATAGGAAGGGAAAGCAAGCTTTTGCGTGCTATTGAGGCACTTCAGAAGACGTATAACTATATCATCATTGACTGTCCCCCCAGCATTGGCCATCTTTGCTTCAACGCGCTTCGGGCCTGTGGGGAGGTCATTATCCCGATTGACTTGAGCCTCTTTTCTCTTCGCGGTGTTTCCAAACTCCAAGAGATCATCACGGCCCTAAAAGAAAAACTTGACCATGACATTAACCCTCACGCCCTGATTACGATGTACGATAATAGGACACGATACTCCAGACAAGTCTTTGAAGAAGTAAAAGGGGTGTTTCGGGAAAATATGTTTGAAGCGGTCATCCGTTACAATATTCGTCTAAGGGAGGCCGGCGATTGCGGCTTACCTATTGGGGAGTACGATAAACATGCCATAGGTCACAAGGATTACGAAAACTTAGCTGAAGAAGTAATTCGCTCACGGGCCACCAAGATGAATCCGGTGTTGATGGGTGAACATCCCCCTCATAGCCACAAGCCCTTACAACAGCACGTGACTAATCCTGTTGGAGAAGAACTAGCACATTCGGCTTATATCATGAAGGAGGATACGCAAACCGATTGAAGGCGCATAAACCCGGGGCAAAATTCGTAAAGAGATGAAAGGCTCTGAGCGCACATGCCCGTCAACGAAGGAGCCCACTCTAAATGGAAAAGAAGGAAAGAGGCCGGGAGTTAGAATGCGTATCCGATCTGTTCATTTCGTCGGCTGAGAAGGAGGAAGTACCCGACGAAGAGCCATTGGAATTCAAACGGACATACGCGGATCAAACAAAGGATGATTTCGAGGTCGAAGAAACGGTAAGCGTTCGGAAAAGAATCACATATCCAGCTTCCGAAAAGGCCCAAGAAAACATTAGGAGGTGCCTCTATGAGCATCTCAAAAAGGACTATATCATAAACCGCATCGAGTTAATAAAAAGTACCGAAACCCTCAAACTAAGAAACTTGAAGAGCAAAAAAGAAGAGATAATCATTGTTCTTAAGCCCGTGAAATCTAACTAAACACCCATCCATTTAATTAAAAGACAGAAAGACTCAACCTGGCTGCTGGACCAGCTTTTTCTAGCGTTTGTCCGCTTGGCTTCCCCCATATGTCGTCTCGACGGACCGTCTCTCCGTAGTTCAAAATCTTAATAATGGGCATTAACAGTGCCTATCTTCCCAGTATCCTCAATATCAGAAAAGTAGCGGTTACAGGTTTATATCATAACACTTCCAGGCTGACCAGAATTGGAGGTCCATGGAAGGAGCATCAGCTGGATATGAATCAAGCTCGGTGGCGCGGTTTACCCCTATATTCTTGAGAAGTAAGATAGAAGCCATCTCAAAAATGCGTCTGACGCCCCATTGCGGCGTTGCGAGTCGGCTCAAAATGCTCTCATACTAGCTGCGCTTTTTGGCCGCCCCGCGCCTTGCCATGAACCCTGATCCACTTTTTGAGATAGCTTCCAGTGTCATGTCCCAAAAGAACGTTAAAATAGTCGTTACGAAGCTTAAAGCCTTTTCCGAAGAATATTGAGCGTTTTTGGGCACGGAGTGAAGCACTGCGCTATGAGATGGCAGCTAAGTGACGCGTCGAGAATCATCCCGACTCGTCGGGATTTGAGGGCCTCAGCCCGGTTTAGCGCAAGGGTTCACTTCGTGCTGTGATTCAGCGGAGCGAAGCTGACGTCCCAAAAACGCTCACGGAGTGAGAAAAACAGCTTGACCATGACTCCATGTTTTTTAAAGAAACTTGTGAGACACGACACTATGTTTCCCTCGCAGACGTTTCACCCCCCCGAGCCATGCCCTTCCTCTCGGGGTGAGAAGGCTTCTTGCCTCCTTGGGTGGTCCGTTGCATAGTGCTGGCAGGCCGTCTCCGGGGTCCTTCGCCAAGTTGTTTGCTGGGTTTTGACGGCGTTTGCTTTGCCCAGTGTCTAATTAGAAAACCCAAACATATTAATGCGACGCCAAAACCAAACCCGAGTCGTGAGTTATGCCGATAGTAATAGTAAAAGGGACCGGGCCCAGCGGGTCCATGGCTGAAATCAAGAAGGTAATACGCTGAAAAAAATGGGCCAACGACAAAGCCAATCATGTCAAAGACTCCCCTAAAGAATGTTTGCATAACCTTTCTTTGTCCTCCTTTTCTCCGAAATCAGCTCAGGTTTCCTATCCGATGATCGTGAGCGGTGGGGCTGTTTTTGTCGAGCTACGATGGCACCCGAGAAATCCCGAGGTGCGTGAAGGCTCCAACTGGACGCCTATCGCAGTGCATGAAACCTGAGATCCCACCTTTTCTCTTCTCACAATATATGGGCTTCATCAACCTTTTCTTCTCTTTACCCTAATGTTGCAAGCGTCGAGAATGCCAAAGATCCAAGGCTCAAAAGTGAAGCCATCCCGATGAACTGCAACAGCAAGTGCATTTACTTTAGCTTGCCGCAGGGTTAGCGATCGAATCTAAAAATGGCACCCGTCCTTACAGTCGCTGCGAAGGACTGCCGTCAGGCAGAACATTACCTGCAGCTTGCTGCAGGGAGCTTCAATCGCGACTTACAAGCTTTGGGCAACACTGGCGATCCGGTATCATCTCGTCAAAAACTGGAAGGGTAAACAACCGGGCGCAGTTTTCATTGAAGAAGAATGCCATTCTTGGTGCAAATTGGACAAACGTATCATGGATGCACAATAGCGTGCGGTTCTGACGACATTCTCTATCTTGCCATGTTGTTTATGCAATGTCAGGGTTTACTATGCATGGGCTTTATGTCATCATGCCCGAAAAAAGCGGATTTAAGTACTATCGAGAGAAATGCCCACAAGAAGCGATTATGAAACGGCACGGGCGCTGGCACTAGAGGCCTTATCAAAGCTGGATGTCAATAAATGCTGCGTGAATGCTGGTGTACCCGTGGACCTGGTTTCCCCTGGAGTAAGGCAGGTGCGAATCCCGTATTTAGGGCATCCGTACACACTCACTGTTCGCGATGACAAGATTGCATTCGATGATGCCTCGCCTCCGCTTAAAGTCCCCGATCAGGTTCTTCTGCTCCATTATTTGATCACGGCCAGGGGTGTTCCTGTTGTGGAGGAGTGGATTACTTTCCGTGAGGTTCCCTCTGGCTCATTTTATTATACAGCCTTTGTCAAAAGGGCCATCGCACCGCTGCAAAAATGCTTTGGAGAAAGACTTGCCCTTCTGGGGGAAGTTGCTCGGGCAATCGGCCAAGTGGCCGCATCTCCTGGGGACATGGCCCTAAAGATCTTTGCGCTTCCACGTGTGCCCATTGTACTTTCCTTGTGGCGGGGGGACGAGGAATTTCCAGCCGAGGCGAACCTCTACTTTGATCAATCGATTTCTTCGTATCTCTCCACAGAGGACATTGCCTACCTGGCCGGCGCCGCAGTTTACAAGGTGATAGGAATCGGACGCCAGCTCTCAGGCCAGCCCTAAACATTGAAGGCCACATGACGTGCAGAAGAATTGAAGGCCAAAGGTTCCACACATGAAAATAACCATTCTCGGCTCAGGGACCTGTGTCCCCTCCTTGAAGCGGAGCAGTTGTTCGGTCCTAGTTAGAATCGCTCAAAGCCTTCTCCTGTTTGATTCCGGAGCAGGCACAATGCGACGCCTCCTTGAGGTGGGGGTCACCATTGACAAACTCTCTTACGTCTTTTACAGCCATCTTCACCCAGATCATACAGGTGAGCTGGTTCCTTTCTTGTTTGCCAACAAGTACCCCGAGACGTACAGACGACGCAAACCCTTTACCATTGTAGCGGCGAAGGGATTCGCAGACTTCTATGAAAAACTCAAACTGGCTTATGGGGAATGGATCGAACTGGCACCAGGCCTGCTAAAGATCTCCGAACTTGACACAACAGGCCGCGACCATCTCGATTGCGGCCTGTTCGATGTGGACAGCTTGCCAACAGACCATACAGACATGAGCCTCGCCTACCGGATCACGGAACCCGGTGGAAGATCTGTCGTCTATTCAGGGGATACTGATTTCTCTGACAATCTGGTGACACTGGCTACCGGGGCGGATATCCTAATTTGTGAATCCGCGCTTCCGGACGATATGAAGGTCAGCGGACATCTAACTCCATCGCTGGCGGGCAGGATAGCCTCCGAGGCAGGGGTGAAAAAGCTGGTACTCACGCACTTTTATCCTGAATGTGATGCAGTGGATGTGGCCGATGAGTGCAGAAAAACCTACCATGGCCCTCTCATGCTGGCCGAGGACCTTATGGAGATAGACCTTGTTTAGCTCGCCTTCCTAATATGGCTTTGTACCTCTGTGACTTGGCTTGCCTTATGCGGGTTCCGCGTTTCTGATCAAAAACGGAGAAAACAAATAGCGAAGTCCCTCCAATGATTCTTCGATGGCATACGATAGGGTCTTAGCGTACATGTCAAGCAAAACAATGGCATTTAGTGATGAATCTTTTTTCGTTGCAGTCCGCAAACGTTTTACAACGTACGCATTTACAACCTGGATATTCCGATAGATCTCTGTAAGGCCTTTTAGGTCGAGATCGGCCTCATGTCCCTCCTTTTTTAAGAAATATTGAGCCATTAAATACATAGAGGCGGCGCGGTATGTGGTCTCGTCTTCACTTGCCAAGGGCAGATGAAAACGAGCCATCGGCCCGAAGAAAGCTGTGTGTGGACAGCCGCGAGCAGCTATAACCAAGCCCATCAATGAACCGATCCCTTCTTCGGCTGTTGTATCCTGAGATATGGATCTCTCTTTTGTAATGACGTCCATATGGACTTTGTCGTACGACAATAGGCTGTCGAAAGGCACCACGATTTCGACAAGGCGAACAGCCAAGGGACAGTGCGGATGCGTATCAATGGGAAGCGGGCAGTGGGGGCATTCGTGAAAATCGAGCTTCGTCCATGAAGGCAAATTTTCTGGAACACTGCCTACGAGTTCAAGGCTTTGACCATCTAATTCCATATCATATACTTGCTGGGATCCATCACCTAGTGTGAAGCAGTATCGAATAGCTACGTTTTTCATTCTGACACCTCACCTCTTTTTGCGTCCAACGCCTCAGTCCTCGCAAGGCTACGACATATATAGCTTGCCACAGGTGTCTTGCTTGGATTCACAGATGAACGACGATATGAATAAGACCAGACACGAGACACGCTTCCAAAGATATCGCCCTTATAAATTTAAAAATAGCATGAGCGAACTCGATGGGTCAAGAATGCTCAGACGGGGATTCGTTGCAAGCAGATTTCTCTGTACAAACTGGACGGAATTGCAGCATCTTAGATTGGCGTTCCAACCTCGCCGTAAGACCCGTTGTATTTTGCGTTGCGAACCTCCGAAGGCGCATTTTTGGCGCCACCGGCATGGGATGCGTTCGCTGCTGCATTTCAAAAAAAGGATGACGCAATTTGTTTTATATATTATGCCTATTACCTTAAGGTGTTACCTGCCCGTATATTGATTACAACCCTGGGTGTTGTTTTGTCGCATGCAAATAGCGCTGGTTAACACAAACAGGATAAAGCCGCCTATAGCCCCTGTGGGTCTGGAATATGTGGCTGAAGTTCTGGACGCATCGGGGCACCAAGTCCAGGTTCTGGACCTTTGCTGGGAGGGGGAATGGGGCTCCGCTATAGATGATTTCCTATCTGGAGCAAGTTTCGACCTCATAGGGGTAACCCTGCGGAATACGGACGATTGTGCCTACACAAGCCGCCAGTCGTTTATGGGTGAGTTTGTCGGCATGGTAGAAACCATCCGCAAACTCACGGATGCCCTGATCGTGCTCGGAGGCGTTGGTTTCTCGGTTATGCCCACTCAGGTCATGGAACTGAGCGAAGCCGATGTGGGTCTGTGGGGCGATGGGGATTTTGGCTTGCTTCAGCTTGCTGCCAGGATAGAACAAGGAGAGGATTGGCATGATCTTCCGAATCTGATTTGGCGTGATCACGACGGGTGGCACCGCAACCCGCTATCCACACAATCCCCTGCAGCTCTCCCGCCCATAAGTAGAAGGTGGGTTGATAACCAACGCTATTTTCGTGAAGGTGGGCAAGCTGGGGTTGAGACAAAGCGCGGATGCAGTGGTCGCTGTATCTACTGTGCTGATCCAGTAGCCAAGGGCACCAAGATAAGAATCAGGCCGCCGAAGGCAGTGGTTGATGAGCTTGAAAGACTTCTTGAACAGGGAATTGACCATATTCACATCTGCGACAGTGAGTTTAATCTCCCGCAGGGGCATGCGATTGCGGTATCCAAGGAAATGATCCGCCGCAATCTGGAAGACAAACTCCGCTGGTATGCATACTGTTCGCCGGTCTCCTTTTCACCAGAACTTGCCAAGCTCATGCACCGTGCCGGTTGCGTGGGTATTAACTTTGGGGTAGACAGCGGCGACGAGAGGATGTTGCGACGGTTAAAAAGAGGTTTTATACCGAATCACATTGTGAATGCCACTCGGTTGTGCAAAGAAGCTGGCATGGTGGCCATGCTCGACCTTTTGCTTGGCTCGCCAGGGGAGACACACCAGAGTGTTATTGCTACCATTGAGCTGATGAGGCAAGTTGCACCGCACCAGGTGGGCGTTGCATTGGGCGTTCGGATCTATCCTGGAACCGAGCTTGCACGTCTCGTGACCCATGAAGAGCTGAAAGAGGGTCTTGTGGGCGCTACTGACGTTTCAGAGCCTCTTTTTTTTTGGAGCCAGCCATTGCGAACGTGGCTTTTGAACTGCTTGATCGACTTATTGGCGACGATGAGCGATTCTTTTTCTTTGACCCGTCAAGACCCGACAGAAACTACAACTACAATGCCAATGAACGGCTGATGGACGCCATTCAGGAGGGACATCGCGGGGCATACTGGGATATCCTCCGAAGATATGGATGACTTTTTCTTGGGTCCTTAGTCGTGAAATTCGGATTTGTCTTGAGAGAGAACAATTCCGAATATCGCATATCGAAATCCGTAATGTTCTCAAGGCATGAGCCGTAAACAAATTCGCAATTCGAATTCTCAAATGTTCAAAACAGAGCGTTTTTTTACATTGCGATTTCCCGCGTTTTGGTGATGTGAGCTATGGAGGTTAGATCATTGTTTCGATATTCAAATTTAGCACAAGCTTCACCTCGTGTCGTATGTTCTGGTGTCCCCGGACTAGGAGTTAGTCGCTCGCTATCTGGCCGCAGGCGAAATAGGCTGCAGTAAAAGTTATGAACAACATCATTTCAGCAAGGGACCTGTCCCGCACCTTTTTCCTCGGGGGCGAGCCTGTTAGGGCGATAGACAAAGTGAGTCTGGCGATCGGACGGGGTGAATTTCTCGTATTAAAGGGAAAGAGCGGCTCCGGCAAAAGCACGCTCCTTTCCCTTATTGCAGGCTTGGATCGTCCGACCTCTGGAACCTTGAAGGTCTTGGATATCGACCTGCAGCAGCTCAACCCCGTGCAACTGGCTCGCTTTAGACAAGAACACGTGGGCATGGTCTTCCAATCCTTTAACCTGCTCCCGACACTGTCGGTCCTGGAAAACATTGCCCTGCCTGCCCTCCTAGCAGGTGTCGAATATCGCGTCGCTTATGACAAGGCTGGACAGTTACTGGCACTAGCTCAACTGAGGCACCGGGCTCATCATCACCCGTCAGAGATTTCCGGAGGTGAGATGCAGCGTACCGCTATTGCCAGGGCCTTGATGAATGATCCAGACTTGATTATCGCTGATGAGCCGACCGGAAATCTGGACAGCAAGACCGGGGATCGAATCCTGCAATTTATCAAAGACCTGAACCGCAACTTGAGGCGCACTGTGATCATGGCTACGCACAGCGCAGATGCAGACGCCATGGCCCATAGAATCTTCTGCCTGGAAGACGGGCACATTACCAAATCCACATGAGAAGCCTATTTCGGCTCCTGCAACTCTTTTCATTACGCCATCTGGCCAGGGACCCCTGGCGGACGATCACAGTGACGTTGGGTGTTGCCGTAGGCGTCTCGGTCTTTTTGAGTATTAGACTGGCGGTAAATGCCTCGGTCGAATCTTTTAGTCGAAGCATGGACCGCCTGGCGGGAAAGGCCGAGTATACGGTTCGTTCCCACGGAATTGGGGTTCCTGATTCTCTGTTTACAGCGCTTTGTGCCCATCCGGCCATTGAACACGGTGCTCCGGTTCTGTCGGCCTATGTCAGGTTCAAGGGCCCCGAAACGGAACCGGTCCTTCTTCTGGGTATAGATCCTTTGTCAGAACGGGCTTTCCGGGAAACCCGCTGGTTAGCAGAGGATCGTACGCGAGAGTGGAAGATGCTGGTTGACCTGCTTTCTGTGCCTTTTACCCTGATTGCGAATCGGGGACTGGCCCATGTACATAGCCTCAAAGTGAATGACGAGGTCCAGGTGTTTCATGGGCACAATGTTGCGTCGTTTAAACTGATTGGCTTGTTGGAAGACCGAGGCACGGCCTTGGCCGAAGGTGGAAAAGTTGTCGTATGCGACTTGTCAACAGCCCAGGAATTCCTGAATTGCCCCGGCGTCATAAGCCGAATCGACTTGATACTACGACCATGGGCCGGACCGAGCGAACTGGCATCCATTCGAAAAATCCTCCCCAAAGCCTGCGAATTGGTGCGCCCCAGTGAAAGCAAGGAGACCAGCCTTTCCATGGTCAGGGCATATCGTATGAACCTTTCAGTCCTGAGCTTTGTGTCTCTGTTTGTGGGTATGTTCTTGGTGTTTAGTGTGGTCTCTATCAATGCAGCGAGGCGCAGGCACGAGACAGCCATTCTCCTTTCTTTGGGAAGTGAGCATAGAAAAATCTTTCTTATGTTCTTAGGCGAAGGAGCCTTTTTTGGGCTGGCCGGATGGATGATAGGCTTCCCCCTCGGCGTATTCCTGGCCAGACGCTTGGTACACATTGTCTCGGCCACCATTACCACTCTATTTGTAAAAGTAGAGGTTGAAAAGATGATCTTGAGCCCTGAAGAGATCATCGTCTCTTTTGTGATGACGTTGGCCGTATCAGTCATGGCGGCATATATCCCAGCCCGGGAGACCGCCCGTATAGCTCCCCGGGAAGCCATGTCTCCCGAGACCTTTGAAAGGAGCAGACGGATTCGGGCACCGAGACTGGCCCTGACGGGCCTCGCTTTGATTGGCCTTTCGTTTCCAACCTCCATGCTTCCGTCGTTTCGTGAGACACCGGCGGGTGGATATGCGGCGATTTTCATGATCTTTGTGGGGTTTACCATGCTGGCGCCTAGTGTACTCCTGCTCTTGGGTCACCACACACCCAGGGTCATGCGCAGGATATTCGGAGAGCCAGGTCATCTGGCGGCAAGCTACCTGGTCGGGGCGGTATCACGGACCGCTATCGCCGTGGGGGCCCTGATTACTGCGATTGCCTTATTCATCGGCGTTTCCATCATGGTTTCCAGTTTCCGGAATACCGTGCGCATGTGGGTAGAGGAGAATATCGTGGGGGATCTCTTTACGAGGCCCGATGCGAGCGAGATCAATGAATATCAGGTTTGGATGGCACCAGACGTGGTGCATTACATCCAAACGCACCCTATGGTGCAAGGGGGCTATTTTTATCGTCGCGCCCTGCTTGTAGACGAAGGGGGTCGGTTTCTCTTGGAAGCTGGCCGCATAGATGTGTTGTGGCGTCATGGCCGGTTTTTGTTGATGGGCGGGGACGAGCAGCACGTCATGGAAAAACTCATTCAGGGCAAAGGGGTGATCGTGTCCGAGGTATACGCCTCGCGAAGGGGTCTCAAGAAAGGAGACCAGCTGACCCTCACCTTCGGCGGCAACCGTCACACATGGGACGTCCTGGCATTGTATCGGGACTATCGGACCGGAGGAGGTGTCGTCTATATAGATCTTGCAATGTTTCGAGAGATTTACAAAGATCAGCGTGTCGGGGGGGTAAACCTGTTCCTGAAGCCTGGTGCTGATCCGCATGCTGTGCGATCAGATCTTTTGAGACGGTTTGATTCACAATATGCACTCTCTGTTGCCATCGGAAAGGATCTACGCAAGAATATCCTGACCGTTTTTGACGAGACTTTTTCTATCACCTATGTGCTGATGTTCATAGCGCTTCTCGTGGCAGCCCTCGGCGTAGCCACGACACTCTCCCTGCTCATCAGAGAGCGCCGAAGGCAACTGGGTATGATTATGGCTGTGGGGGGCAATCCGGGTCAGATCCGATTGATGGTTGTCCTGGAGGCCCTACTCATGGGAAGTGCAGGGCACATCGTGGGCATGGGGTGCGGTCTCATGCTTTCATACCTTCTGATCTTTGTTGTTAACAAACAATCCTTTGGCTGGACCTTCTTATATGAGGTGCCGCCCTGGACCGGGTTCATCTCTTTCATGTTGATCCTCTTGGCCGCTGTGTTAGCAGCGATTCCCCCGGCCAATGCAGCATCACGCATTAGTCTAGCCGAATTGCTGAAAGGACAATGATAGGGGAAAAGGTTACCATCTTGGCTGCTGGTTTGGGCCTGCTGGCGATGGCGTTGGTGCAATGGAGCCCTTGTTTAGCAGCAGAAGGCTTTTTTCAGGCCCTTGGGCCGAGAGAATTTCAATTTCCAGAGGACCATGGGCATCATCCTGGGTTTCAAACAGAGTGGTGGTATTACACGGGTAACCTCACCAGCAAAGATGGCAGGCCATTCGGATTTCAGCTCACCTTCTTCAGGGTTCAGCTCAAGCCTGAGCCTTTTCTTGCAGGGTCTCCGTGGAGAAGCAATCAAGTCTACTTTGCCCACTTGACCATCAGTAATCTTCAGGATGGTGAGTTTTTGACCGCTGAAAAGGTTGGCCGCGGTAAAATGGGGATCGGCGGGGTTTCCCTCGATTCACAGAGGGTTCGGGTATTTCTCCATGGCTGGGAGACTGTGATTCAAGAAGATGTCCACGACCTGAAGGCAGACGGAGACGACTTTGCCATCGACCTGCAGCTCGTTTCGCAAAAGCGCCCCGTCCTTCATGGCAAAAAAGGTCTGAGCCGAAAGGGAGGCGGCCCAGGACAGGCCTCCTATTACTATACCCTGAGCCGCCTTAAGTCACAAGGCGTCTTGACACTTCACGATGAGAGGCTCAAGGTCTCGGGATTTAGTTGGATGGATCATGAATTTAGCTCAAACGTCTTGTCAAAAGACCAGGCAGGGTGGGACTGGATGGGTTTGCAGCTTTCACATAATAGGGAGCTGATGCTTTATGTACTGAGACACCGGGATGGCTCCGTCGCCCCCTATTCAAGCGGGACCTTAATCCAAAGCGATGGAACGCCTGTCCACTTGCCCAAGGAGACCTTTGTGGTGAGGCCCGTGGACTTCTGGGTGAGCAAGCAAAGCCAGACGCGGTACCCGTCTGGCTGGCACGTGGAGGTATTGCCCTATCGCATGAACCTCACGGTGACGCCTAATATGAAGAACCAGGAGCTGATTACGAGTCAAAGTACGCAGGTGACTTACTGGGAAGGGAGTGTGCGGGTGACTGGGGCTGCCGCACGTGAGCGGGTGATGGGCTCCGGTTATGTGGAGCTAACCGGCTATTCAGGAGAATTTGAGCTGGGTTTTTAGGGAAATTAGGCAGATGACGACCACGAGAATGAAAATATTGCTCATTTATCCTTATCCGCTTTATGACCGATTTCAGGAAGAAGACATAAAGCCGGTGCCCATAGGCCTCTACTATGTTGGCGCTGTTCTGAAAGAAAATCATTACAATGTTGAGATATTGAACTGGTACAATATCCACAAAACCCCTGAAAAGATTGGTGAGGTATTGTCTGCAAAGAGGCCCGACATCATTGGATTTTCTGTCTTAAACGCAAACCGCTGGGGCGGCATCGAGATTGCCCAGATAGCTAAACAAATCAACCCTGATGTAAAGATCGTTTTTGGTGGCGTGGCTGCTACTTTCTTGTGGAAACATTTTCTGAAACACTTTCCACAGGTAGATTTCGTTGTCGTTGGAGAAGGCGAATATACTTTCTTAAAACTGGTCAGGTCGGTTGAAAGAGGCAATGACAAGAAGCTCGAGAATCTGAAGGGCATCGCGTTTAGAAAGAATGGCAAAATAATTAAAACCAAAGACGCCGAACCCATAAGAGACCTCGACGATTTGCCAATTCCTGCAAAGTATTTTGAATATCAGCATGTTTCATATTCGCGAGGATGCCCCTGGAAATGCGCTTTTTGTGGGAGTCCCGCATTCTGGGGGCAAAAGATGAGGTTTCATTCGCCGGAAAACTTCGTTAACCAGCTTGAAATGCTCTATAATAAAGGAACGACTTTTTTTTACGTCTCAGATGACAATTTCACCATTAAGAAGAATCAGGTGATCGACATATGCAAGAAAATTGTAGGCAAAGGTCTAACAATTACCTGGGTTGCTATCTCTCGCGTCAATTATGTTGATCAGGATATCTTGTACTGGATGCGGAAGGCCGGCTGCACGCAGATCAGTTATGGTATAGAGAGCGGCTCTGAGAAAATAAGAGGCCTGCTGAACAAAAATGTCACAACGGATGAAATCAAGCGTGCGTTTGCCCTCACCCACAAGTACGGGATGATAGCGCGGGCTTACTTCATATACGGCTCACCAGAAGAAACCTGTGAAACCATTCAAGAAACAATTGATCTAATGCACGAGATAAAGCCACTGATTTGTGTGTCTTATATACTTGAAATATATCCTGGGACCAAACTTTACGCAGATTTTCGACAAAAGTTTCACGTAACTGACGATGTGTGGTTAAAAAGAGTAGAAGGTATTTGCTACTTCGAGATAGACCCGCATTTGTCTCGGGAATCTGTGTTCGCCTTTGGCAAAAAGCTTAGGAACGAGCTGTATGAAAACATTAATCACTTTGTTGAATCAATCGAACTCATAGATAACGAAGAGCTTTCCGAAATGCACGCGGACTTCTGGTCCAGGCTTGGAATGACCTTCAGCCATGGCGATTATTCTAAGAATGATGCCATTAAGGGCAAAGACAAGATAGCTGAAAGACTATTCAAAAAGTCATTAGGCTATTATCCGAATAGTCGAGCCTACTTAGGCTTGGGAATGCTCCATCAAAAGAAACAGAGGTTTGAGGAGGCTGTTGAAGTTTTGTCCAAAGCCGTTGAGCTTTTTCCGGAGAGCGAAGGCCTGAACTTATGTCTGGGAATCAGTCATATGAATTTGGGTGCTTACAACACTGCGATTTCATGCCTCCTGAAACTGCAGCCTTCAAAAAAAGCCGCCTATTATATTGAGAAGTGCAAGCAGGAATTGTCACGGGGCGGGCTTGAGCCGAAGCATGTCTAAGACGGGTCACAACAAGGCCTTTAGGTAGATTTGTCGTAAAGTTGGCAACCGGTTCCTGAAAAATACGATTTCTCTCCTCAAGAGTTCCCATTTACATCTTCGAAGTTACGCTTTTCCGTCTTAATCTTGATGAGATTTGGGGTAGTGTTTTGCCCTGCATTCGGGACAGATGCTGTGACTGAACTCTGCATCTGAATGTTCTACAACATATTTTTCGAGCCTCTGCCAGACCTGTTGGTCGTCCCGGATCTTGTGACAATGCGCACAAATCGGGAGAAGCCCCCTAAGAGTTTTGATTTGAGCCAAGGCCTTCTGGAGTTCTTTCACCCGATCAGAAAGGGCTGATTGCAACCCAATAATCCGTTCCCCAACTTTGATGCGAGCTCGCAGTTCCTCAGGTTCAAAGGGCTTCGTCACGTAGTCATTTGCCCCCGCAACAAGACCCGAGACAATGTCCTCCTTCCGGTCCCGGGATGTCAGGAGAATAACATAGATTAATGATGACGTCATAGATTCGCGGATCCTCCGACAAATTTCTACACCATCCATTCCGGGCATCATCCAGTCAAGGATGGCTAACTCCGGAGGGTTTTCAGCCTGTAACGCTTGCCAAGCCTCATCGCCGTTACAGGCAATAACGACTTCATATGCCCATTTACGTAACATGAGTTCAATCATGCGTCTAGAGGTGACATCATCTTCGGCAATCAAAATCTTCATGCCTACATCCTCTCTATTATTCTGTCTACGTCGGGGAAGGTCAGGACACAAGCGACCTCAGGGTGCCAAAAGCTTCCTCTATGCTCCCAACAAGGGGATGCATCATGTCCAAATTGCCATCTCTTGCCGCGTTTTTTATGTCGAAGGCTCCCTATCCCAAGGTTTGCGTGCCCACATTAGCCAATTTCCGCTGGAATAGTACCAGGGAAGTTCTCCTGTTGCCAATGACTCTTTACAAAATGCGTGTCAGGCCTAAACGTTTTACGGAGTAACCCGGATGGCATGGTCGACCATTTGAGTCGCCTATGTAACTTATGTATTCAAGTTTCGCACCCCTGAATCAAGCCTGTAACGCGTCTGCTCGGGGTTTTCGTCCGAAACATGGGATTAATTTCGCTGAACAAAGGCCTGCAGCCATCTCTATCCACACCATATGCAAGGCCGCTAAAGACATTGGGGGCCGCACTGAAACGCACTTCCTTACCTGCGAAGCTCCAGTTAGTGTAAAAGTCTTGGTGATCATTTTGACCAGCATGCTCCCCGGGCACAGAGTTCTGCCGCAAGGCAGAACCCTCGCCCTGAAGGGCGGGGAGGCTTCAACTGCTACCGTTGACAGACTCCTCTTTGGCACCATTGAAATGACATATTCTCGGCTATCTCCTTCGGTGTCGCCGATTCTGGATGAAACGATCGTCTATTTGCGAACCCCCTCAATGCTAAGTATGATTCGGACCTCGTCGCCAACACCTTCCATCATGTATTGCATGCCGAAGTCGCTCCGCCTAATGGTGAAGGTCGTTTCAAAACCGATCCGAAAACCTCCCCACGGATCTTTGCCGCCACCCGTGCGTTGAACCTTCACTGTCAACGGTCGTGTAACCCCGTGAAGGGACAGATCACCGCTTACTTCGTACATGTCTTTGCTCACCTTCGTGAAGGATTTGCTTTTGAAAGAGATGACGGGAAATTTTTTCGCGTCGAAGAAATCGGGACTCCTTAGATGGTTATCACGCTCAGGATTGAACGTATCCACATTCTTGGTCTTGGCATAGATTTCCACAACACTCCCATCGGGTGCCTCATTATCGATTTTCAAGGTCCCTGAGAGATCGTTAAAGCGGCCATAAACATAAGCAATGTCCAAGTGCTTAATACGAAATACCACTGCAGAGTGGACAGAATCCACCTCGTAGGTTTCTGTTGCCAGCGCGGGAAAGGGCAGTACTCCCATTAAACCCAAGGCAGTAAGGATTGCGACTGTGACAAAGGCTCTTCGTCTTTTCATGGTATACACCTCCCTATGTCAACAAGTTAACTAGAAGCTATCTCAAAAATGCGTCTGACGCCCCATGGCGGCGCTGCAAGCCGGCTCAATTGGTCGCTTGCGAGATTCGGTTATCCGTCTTAAGGTGGACGCGGTTTGCTATGGGCTATCCTTCATTCATTTCCTGGTCCCCTATTTCCCTGAGCGCAGAGATCACGACTTCAGGATCCACCCTTCGGGTGTAATCCGCATCAACGAATGCCATTCTTATCTTCCGGTCACGGTCGATTACATACGTTGCCGGTATAGGAAGCTCGAATGTCTCGTCACCGTTGGCTGCCGGGATGTCGATTCCAAACCCGGTGTATATTGGCCTTAACTCCTCTGGCAGGACGAACACAATGCCGAACTGTCGCGCCACACGGTTACCCACGTCACTCAGAACCTCAAAAGTCAATTTCATTCTTTCTGCTGTCGAGACTGAGTTATCAGGGGTCTGAGGAGATACTGCCACCAACCTGGCACCAAGCTCGCTTATGCGAGGTAACTCGAGCTGCAAAAACTGCAGCTCCAAACTGCAGTACGGTCACCAGCCGCCCCGATAGAAGCTCAACACCACAGGTCCTTTCTTGAGAAGTTGCGATAGCGATACACTGCTGCCGAGTGCATTGGGCAACACAAATTCGGGCGCAATGTCGCCCTCTTTGAGGGCGGACTCGATTATTCCAGACTTTGCCAGATTCTGCGTGGCGCGAAGCATCACTTCGTATTGATCAGCGGGAATCTGTCCCTTGAACGCCTCGCTGAGCCTTGCCAACTCCTCAGCCAACGACATAGTGTCCTCCTTTCTAATGCAGTGTCCCAAACGGCAAGTGTTCCTGGTTCATTTTCGTTTTCTCTTGATTCCTGTGGGTTTCTGCAGAATGGTTCTCTTCTTCGTGGTGGCTAATCTCTTGACTCTAAGGAGTCCTGGGCTGTTATAAAAATACATCAGACGAGAAGTATATCCCGCGCGGATGAAATAACCCTCCAACTCGTCAAAAAGGACCGGGCGACTTGGCCAAGTGTATCTTTTTTCTCTGCGTCTTAATCTTTCCCATTGTCTTTGCGCATTCGGATGTCTGTCAAATGTGATATTTCTCGCATATTCACATAGGAACATCTCGCATACAATTGGCT
Organism: Desulfobacteria bacterium; assembly: GCA_041547605.1. Lineage (GTDB taxonomy): Bacteria > Desulfobacterota > Desulfobacteria > Desulfobacterales. The sequence goes on along the minus strand of JBFEUB010000013.1, from coordinate 6,694 downwards.
TTATGCGCCAAAGGCAACCGCTGTTTCCCAGATAGACACACTTGAGGCCAAGGTTAGGACGGCTAAGGATTCGCAACAGCCGCTCAACCTCTTCGTCTGATGACATTAAGACGTTGATCACCACATCAGCAAAAAAGGTTGTAATCCCTTCACGATTGCAGCATGCGCTGTAATCGTCTTGGAAACACTTCTGCGTGCAGATGCTTGAGAAATGGTGACCCAAGAAGTAGTCAACTTCTTCCCTGAATGAAACATAGTTTGCTATCCTTGTCCTCAACCTAGCCAGCTCAGAAGTCGAGCATATTTTGAGATGACGCCCCACCATTGCAAATGCTTCTGACTGTTCTCGATTATAGTCATTCATTTCTGCAAAGACTCCGTTTAAGGACCAGAAATACAGGGAATCTTCAACCGTAACGGCGGCTATTCTTCGTGCATTCTGCTAACGCCGAAGCAAGCTGCAGGGAATATGCTGGCTTTTGGGGTTCAATGAAGCGTGGGATGGTCCTTTTTTAGGGCTGTGGCCTTCAAGAACTGAAAGACGCCGTACCCTTCAGCGTCTGGCTCCACTTCACCCAGGGCCACCCCAGGGATTTTCACATTTGCAAGAGGATCGTCCACGGAGAAGGTCTCATTGATGAGTCTGAGAACGTTCGTTTTGTCGTTGTACATGACGATAGGGCCAAAGGCTTCCCGCCCGCCCACGGCCTCGTGGTGAGAACCAAACATCACATAGTCATTCACAAGCACTTCCGCCGGCATGGACTTATACTCCAGGAGCTCCACAAAGAGGTCAAGGATTTCTATAACTCCGTCAGAATCTACCCTGGCAAAAGCATCAATCCCTTCCTGGGCCATCTCATCGATATCCTTTTCATCGAAGCGGAGGTCAAGTAATTCTAAGGCCCGATCCTGCACATACCGCAGTGCGTCTCTTCCGTTGCACATGAGGATATCTTTTACATTCAGGATTTTTATGATGTTTCTAATTTTAACCATCTCCTTCAATTCTGGGCTCCTGCGCAAGGCCACATCCTCAAGACTGGTGTTGATGTAAATCGGAAGCTCATTATCAAGGCTCACCACCTCGCCGGTACCAGGCTCAAGCTCTCTGAAATAGAGTTCGAGGTCTCTCCTTTTTTCAAGGACAAAGGGCGTGAGCGAAAGGAGTTTGCGCATGTTCTCTTTGTCTATTTTACGGGTCCCGCCGGAAGGTCCAATCGACTGAGATACGGTCTTTGCAAGGCTGTCTATTAAAATCTTTTTCTTCAGATTCTCTTTTAATGACATGTCAACCTCCATGATTTGTCAGCGGTCCATTCTCAACGGCTTGTTGCCGAAACCGCCCTCTCGAAGATGTTGATCGAGTTGCCCAGGTTTCTTGCCGTCAGGGGATCATCCTTTTTGAAGTCAGGCCACTGATATGCCCTGACAGGACCTAAACGGCACCATATTGGACATAGGGTGCTGACCGGTACAATAATATCTAATATCTCTGCTTTTATGCGACGTTTGTGTGTGCTTGGTTCGTGACGTTCGATACCATTTGCCAGTGACAAGCAGAATGAGAGGATTGACCTGCCTCAAAAAGGATGTCCCCCTGACGGTTCCCTGAATGTTTCCCGGACAGGTATCTGGGCAACAGCCCGTCAATTCCCGAATGCTCAGAATGCGCAAAAGCGAACCAAAATGCCTAAAGTGAAGAAGGCAAGAAGAATTTCAAAAGAAACTCGTTTCCCCCGAAAACAGGTCAACGGTAGTTCACTACAGGCGCTTTAGGTCAGGTCTATACAGTCAGTCGTCAGTCTTTTCAAAACGATATCATAAGCATTTTATCCCGTAAACCACAAACGCCCTGCCCCTTGACTCCAAGTGCCTATTCTGATAGAAATTTTTGCATTTCAGGAGGGACGCCTATGGAGCTTTACGAAGCAATTACAGGCCGAAGAAGCATTCGCACATTCAAATCAGATCCGGTGCCTAAGGAAGTCCTATCCAAGATTCTTGACATGGCTGTCTGGGCCCCGTCTGGGATGAACCTGCAGAATTGGTATTTTTTAGTAGTCACCGGAGAGCGAAAGGACGCACTCGTTCGGCTGGCAAGCAAAAGCTATGACTATATAGAGCCGGTTCTGAAGGAGGTGTTTGCAGAAAAGCCGCCGGTCGTAGAAGCCGCCAAGAATTTTTTTAGCAAGCTCGGGGGTGCCCCAGTCCTTGTTTTTGCTTACTACGAACCGACCAGGGAAAGGCCCGAAACCAGCATTCAGACCGTGGCTGCAGCCATTCAGAATCTTCTGCTTGGGGCTCATGCCGAGGGATTGGGTGCCTGTTGGATGACAGGCCCGCTCCACGTGGCTGACCAGATCAACCGATTCTTGGGCATCGGCGACAAGACGCTTGTGGCAGTCATTCCAATGGGATATCCGGATGAGTCACCCCCCGCGCCAAAACGCAAGCCAGGCAGGGTGGCGTACAAAGGGTTCTAAAGTAGGGCGACGTCACGGAGGCTTGTGGTGAAGTTCAGACGTATGCGGGAAAAGATGGTTAGCACCCAAATCGAGGCCCGTGGTATCCATGACCAGAGGGTCCTGGAGGTTATGCGCAAAGTTCCCCGACACCTTTTTATAGGTGAAGCCCTGCGGGACCAGGCCTATGGAGACTTTCCTCTCCCTATTGGTGAAGGCCAAACCATATCTCAACCTTATATTGTCGCGGAAATGACGCAAGCCCTCGAATTGAGCAAGGATGATCGTGTCCTGGAGATCGGTACCGGCTCAGGGTATCAGACAGCCATACTGGCTGAATTGGCCTATCGGATCTATACTATTGAACGGGTGAGGGAGCTATTTGTCAGGGCCCGGAAGCTCCTGGATGAACTTGGATACCACAACGTCGTTGCCAGGTGTTCAGATGGCACGCTGGGATGGCGGGATGAAAGTCCATTCGAGGCGATCATCGTAACCGCCGGGGCACCGGAGGTGCCCGAGAAACTTTTGGAACAGCTTACTTCCGGAGGCCGCCTGATTATCCCGGTTGGTAACAGGTTCTCCCAAACACTCCTCAAGATTCGCAAAGACGAGGACGGCATCCACAAGACCGACTTAGGGGGATGTCGGTTCGTTAAGCTCATTGGGGAGCATGGCTGGGAGGCCGGATAGACCGTGCTGCGGAGACTCTATGACTGGGTTCTACACTGGGCCGAAACCCCTTACGGAACCTGGGCCTTGTTTATCCTGGCCTTTTGCGAATCTTCCTTTTTCCCGATTCCGCCTGACGTACTTCTCATTGCCCTGTCTGTTGCCCTGCCCAGGAAGTCGCTCAAATATGCGCTAGTTTGCTCTTGTGGGTCCTTATTGGGCGGTTGCTTTGGCTATTTTATCGGATGGCAATTCATGGCCACGGTAGGCGATGCCATTATCCGGTTTTACGGGTTGGCCGAAAAGTATGGATATATCCAAGGACTTTATACGCGATACGATGCCTGGGCCGTGGGGATTGCAGGTTTTACGCCGATTCCTTACAAGGTTTTTACCATTACGGCTGGTGCCTTCCGGATCAATTTTTTGGTCTTTATCGTTGCCTCTGCGGTTTCCAGGTCGGCTCGATTCTTCATAGTCGGCGGGCTGATCTATGTATTCGGTCCCAAGATTCAGTCATTTATCGAGAGGTATTTCAATGCACTTGCTATAGCATTCTTGGTATTGTTGATCGTGGGGTTTGTGGTGATCAAATACCTGATTTGAGCTGCAGCAGTGAGCCCATGCCCTGTCCCGGCTTGTCCCCATATCTCTGGATTTATCCGGGCTGCAGGGAGCTTGTGATGACTGGTACTTTCTGGAGTTACGGGAATCGACAGGCTTTGTTGACCGCTAGATGGGTGAAATGATCATTCCTTAGCTGCACCTGGAAAACCCGCAAGAACGACAGACCAGACAACCCCCCTCGTGCTCCAGCGCACCCCCGCAGTCAGGGCAGGCTCCCATCAGGGCAGGCATGTCCGTCGTGCTAATTTGGGTATAGTTGTTTATCACCTGAGACATGGCGTCTGGGCAAGAAAGAACCATTTTGGCGTTTTGCCAGATGGGTGATGGGCATCGAATGCCGGTAATCTGCTTGACAATGGCTTCCAGTTTGACGCCGCTGCGCAAGGCCAGGGATATGAGCCTTCCGGCGGCTTCGATCTGGGAAGAGGCACATCCTCCTGTTTTTCCCATTTGGGCAAAAACTTCACAGATGCCTTGGTCGTCTTCATTGATCGTTACGTAAAGTTTGCCGCAACCGGTATTAATTCGTTCTGTGAAACCCTTGGTCCGAACAGGACGGACCCGCGGCACGATCCCCGGTCGGGCAAGCTTTGCCTCAGTTTCCGCGGCCTGCCGGGCCTGTTCCCTGCCTATGTTGAGCACCTGCCGATCCCGGCTTCCGTAACGATAAATCGTTACACCTTTGCACCCGGTTTGGTATGCGAGCCTGTACACGTTTTCGATGTCTTCAAGTGTGGCATCATAGGGAAAATTCACTGTCTTAGATACGGCGTTGTCAGTAAATTTCTGAAAGGCTGCCTGTATGTGGATGTGCCACTCAGGTGCAATATCGTGGGCTGTCACGAAAAGGCGTTTCATCTTATCAGGAATTCCTGTGATGTTCCGAATCGAACCCGTTTCAGCGATCTGTTCAGCCAGTTTATTGCTGTAAAAGCCATTTTGCTTTGCCACTTTTTCAAAGACTGGATGCATCTCAAAAAGGGCTTCTCCATCCAGAACCCGGCGCTCGTAAGCCACAGCAAAGATAGGCTCCACGCCGCTGGAACATCCAGCGATGATACTTATTGTGCCAGTAGGTGCAACCGTGGTAACGGTTGCATTTCGCATGTACGGCGTCCTGGGATTGTCAAAGACGCTTCCCTCGTAGCCAGGAAAGTTTCCCCTTTTCTTGGCGAGCTCGCTTGAGGCCTTTCTTGCCTCGCCCAAGATAAAGCGCATGACCTGTTCGGCCTGCCGTACCGCCTTTTTCGAGTCATAGGGAATGCCCAGCTTAATGAGCATATCGGCAAATCCCATGATCCCCAGACCGATTTTTCGGGTCTGTTTGCTGATGGACTCGATCCGACGAAGCGGGTATTTATTGACCTCTATCACATTGTCAAGGAAGTGAACTGCGGTTTTTATAGTGTGTTTGAGTTCGGTCTTGTTCAACTTGCCATGACTTATCATCTTTGAGAGATTGATCGAACCAAGGTTACACGATTCATACGGAAGTAATGGCTGTTCACCACACGGATTCGTAGCCTCTATTTCACCGAGGTGCTTGACGGGATTGGCCCGGTTGATGTGGTCCAAGAAAATGATCCCTGGCTCTCCGCTTTCCCAGGCCGCTCGAACAATCTGATCAAAGACAGCCTTGGCAGAAATCCGCTTAACCACTTTCTTGTTTCTGGGATTGACCAGATCATAGTCCTTCCCAGCAGCCAGGGCATCCATAAACGCAGATGTGAGGGCAACCGAGATGTTGAAATTGTTCAGTATTGTAGGGTCCGTCTTGCTCTGGATAAAGGCCTCGATGTCCGGGTGATCCACCCGGAGTATTCCCATATTGGCCCCCCGGCGAGTACCTCCCTGCTTGACTGTCTCGGTGGCAACATCAAAGACTGTCATAAAGGAAATAGGACCTGTCGATATCCGTTGGGTAGAGAACACCCAATCATTCTCTGGCCGGATACGGGAGAAGGAAAATCCGGTTCCCCCTCCGCTCTTATGGATCATCGCCGTATGCCTGAGTGTCTGAAAAATGCTGTCGATGGAGTCGTCAACCGGCAGCACAAAGCAAGCTGCCAGCTGCCCTAGACGACGCCCTGCGTTCATCAGGGTTGGAGAGTTGGGAAGGAAAACCAACCCTGCGATCAGTTTATAGAACTCCTGTGCGGTCTTCCCGACATCGGCCTTGGGGTCAAATCGGGCGTCGGCTGCTGCCACAGTGCGGGCCACCCTTCTAAATAAGTCCTGTGGCGTCTCTGCAGGCTTTCCCCTTCGGTCCTTCTTAAGGTAGCGCCGTTCAAGAACGACCTGGGCATTGGGCGAAATGGATATGGTCATAAGCAATTTTTCTATACGTTGTTAATAGCTAGTGTCGTGTCCCAGGAATAAGTTCTATTACTGCTACTGGAGCCGAAAGCCTTTTCCGAGCGACATTGAGCTTTTTCGGAGCCGGACTTCAGCTGAGTGGAGCGTTAAGAATCATAAACTGTTTGAGGGCCTTAGACCCGAGTTTTTATGATTTAGCGGAGCGAAGTTGATGTCCCGAAAACGCTCACGGAGCAAGGAAAATGGCTTTTTGGCGATTCCATATTCTTGGAACAAACTCTTGGGACACAACACTAGAGAGTAGTTGTTGAAAAAGCTATTCGGCGCAGGCCTAGCTTCGTATCCGATTCACGATCCAAGAACTTGATGAAGGTTCGACACAAAGGAGACTGGGTTCGGTGTCTGTGAACCGTCAGATAAAAAGCTCTCCTAAAAGATACCCCCTGGATCTTTACCTTCTTGAGGCTTCCCGCAGCCAGCTCTTCGCGTACAGCACATGCAGACAGGATGGAAACTCCCACACCCGCCTTTATGCCTTGACGAATGGCCTCTGTGCTCCCCATCTCAGCCACGACATTCAGGGAACCAACAGGCTGCCCCGCTTTTTCTAACAC
>JBFEUB010000012.1:0-32314 GCA_041547605.1 Desulfobacteria bacterium | reverse complement strand
GGCTTGAACAGAACCACTGCGTGCGCGATTTAGCCAGGAGAATTCAAAAATCCTAAAATTGCACACCCACAAGTGAGCCAAATAGTATTTTCAATTGTCATCTATTCTTATCGGAACGTTATTCTGACAACCGCTATAAAGCAAGCCTGGTGTTCGAGCATTAGGATCTCTAACTCTCTATGTCTGTTCTGCAGCCTTTCTCAAATGAGCTAAAACTTCATTCAGCACATTGTCTAGTCTCACGGAGCCCTCAAAGATGACTCTTGCATATTCTTTTAACTTCTCCTCCGAATGATCCCCGGTTGTTATGCGCCTTGAGAACCCTCCGATTGTGACCAAGGGGTTTCTCAATTCATGCATCAATTTGAGGGCGAGGTCATTTGCGAACTTCAATATCTCCATCCGCTTTTCTTCTTGATGCAGTCGTGTTTCAGTCTCCCGCAAGCCTTCTTGTGCCCGCTTGCGCTGTTCTATTTCTCGCTTCAATGCTTGAGTCGCTTTTACCAATTCGTCTGTTCGTCCCTTCACCCGTAATTCCAACTCATGAAGCGATTTTTCGAGAGCTTCCTCCATCCGCTTTCGCTCAGTGATGTCTCTGATGATGGCGCAGACCATTTTGCGCTCTTTGAGCGCGTAGATGCCCGAGGAAATCTCCGCGGGGAATGTTTTACCATCCTTCCTCTTGTGAAGGCGTTGCTCAGGGCCAGGAAATACCTCGGCTGGCTTGCCGGATGCCACTGCTTCGATATGGGCAGCTGTTTTTTCCGGCTCAGCTGACAGCTCGATTGCACTAAGTCCCAGGAACTCCTCTCGGTCGTAACCATACAATGCGCAGGCTGCTTCATTGGCATCCACAATTTCCTTCGTGTTTGCGTCTACGACTACAATAGCATCGGATTCGGCTGAGAAAAGTAACCGATAATTCGCCTCACTTTCGCGCAAGGCCTCCTCCGCCATCTTATGATCGGTAATGTCCCGTATGAGCCCATCATAGGATAACACCCTTCCCCGTCCGTCATAGTTAGGGACAGGTGTATTCTTTACCCAGCGAATAGCACCGTCCTTTCGGATGATTCGGTGTTCGAGTGGTTCCACCTTCACCCCCGAGAGAGTTTGTGTGGCCTGCTCTTCAACCGCCTTGCGGTCTTCTTCATGTACCATCTCTATCCAAAGGTATGGGTTATTCTTAAACTCCTCAGCGGTGTAACCGGTTATCGCTACACAGGCAGGTCCATGGGTCGTTTCGACAGGACGCCCATCTTCTATGCGCACGGTGTAAATATAGTCTGTGACGGCTTCGGCGATCCGTCGGTATCTGTTCTCACCGTCACGAAGTGCTTCTTCGGCCAGCTTCAAATCATGGATGTCTATTGCAATCTCATAACGAACCATCTTGCCGTCTGGCCATCCTATAGCCTTGTCAATGCATCGATACCATCGCCCATTTAACTTGTTTTGGAATTCCCACACGTAGGACCTTCCTAAATTTTTTCCTAAAATCATAGGATTTGTACAAAAGTCACAGGGCTCATTCAAACCTTGGAAGACACGGTAGCATTTCTTGCCAACAATATGCGGGCCGAATAAGGCTTTAGTTGCCGCATTGACATAGAGTACTTCATGGCTTTCAGGATCGCAAACGTAGATGGCCTCATCAATACTATCAAAGATGGAGATAAGTTCTTGCCGTTGCGCATCCAAGGCTTGCTCCACCCACTGTCCCTCGGCGACCTGTTTCTCTAACTCCTTGACCCTTTGCTGCAGCTGTTCATGGGTGAGTTCATGAACCATTACAAAGATCCTCCAGTTGCCCAGAAAACAAAAAAAATGATAGCATCCAAGTTAGTCTTAAACAACGCTCATCCGCTTTTGCTGCGAGTTTGGCAGAGAACTATGCCTATGTCTTCAGTTTTTTTCTCGTTACCACAGAAGATAGACAATTTGTGAAGACCTGATTGGAAAAATAATAAAATGGCTACGCGGAATACTATCAGCGATCTGACGAATGGCGTAGTATAGAAAAATCCCGAAAGGCTTAAACAGTAACCAGATACAAGATGAGCCTCGGTTTTCAACTGGATTTCCGGTTCCCTACGTTACTGCACGTCTTAGTATCAGGTTGGTATAAAAGCTGTCAATAGTCTCAGCGCAAGACTCAACTCAAGATAAGGGTTACTTCAGTTTGGAACTGTGTACTTTACAAACATTCTACGCATTGGGCTTGATTTCATCAGCTAAGGTTCGACATGCCTTGTCGAAGCCATAACGCTCCGAATTTGCTTGGTTAAGGAACGATATCGAAACTCGCCAGATCATGCAAGTGAAAATGGAATCTGCCTGGAGGCCAAAAATGCTAGCAAAGCCGCAATTTGAAGCCGAAACTTCACCCCTAAAGCCAAATGCGCACGTGCGGAAACCTTCATTGGAGCCCCTTGCAGTGGGCTACAGGGAATCTTCGACTATAAGGAGTTGTGCCATTTTCAGATTCACTCGCTAAATCCGCAGTCCCGATAAATTGCGAGGGGGCAGGAGCTCGCTGTTCCGTTATAGCATTTCCTTCCATCATCTCGAATATATGAAGCTGAAAGTTTTTCAAAGTTACGGGTACCTTTGATCTTTGACTGGACGATCCGACCACGAGATGGTGAAGAGGACCCACCGGCGCGGCCTGCGAATTTTTCACAAACTTTCAAGCAACCGCCCAATTCAAAACAGCATGTGTTGAGATCCCTTTTTCCTTGACACTTTTGTCCTTTTTCCCCATAGTTATTTTATAAGCAAGGACATTAAATAAGCGCTGCTACCAAAACAGTCATGAGTAAGACAAGCATGACGACTAACAAGAAATTGCCACCAAACGAAACAATATAATGAGGGTGGGGATAAAGAAGCAATACCTTAAAGGCCGAAATGTGTGCCAAGTGACGTTCAGGCTGCCCAAGGTCGCTGCTGTTGACCAAAGGACGTCCATATCGTTAGTGATTTCATTAACTGGTATATTTACGCTAACCCCATGCAACAGCTCAAAAACGGAGGTTACACCATCGTGCTTGAGCTTGAGCCTGGAAGGGAATACCAGCTTCGCTATTTAATTGACGAACATGGATGGGAAAATCATTGGAACGCCGACAAATGTGTGAAGAGCCCTTATGGAGACAGCGATAATTCAGTTGTGATAGTTTAGAATGATATTTTATTCGCCTTGCAATTAACCGGTTAAATATGTGAGCGATCTCCACTCTCCTTTCTGAATCTTGATCAGCATCCCGGGAGTCCGACTCAAGCCCATTGTGCTTCTCAGACGATGTAGATAGCGCTTACGCTATAATGCCCGCTTATCTCCTCAAGCGTGCACACACACTCAAGAAGGAAGTTCGCCCATGAAAGCGATCTATATATTTAACGTACTGGCCAGGCTCCCTGGAAGGTTGAAGTCCCTGGAGAAGCTGTCTAATAATTTATGGTTCAGCTGGCGTCACGACATAGGGAATCTGTTTAGGCGAATGGATGTTGAGCTCTGGGAGTCATCAAGACATAACCCGGTCTATATGTTAGGGGCGATCAGCCAAGAGCGCTTGGAGGAATTGGCGGGAGACGCAGGCTTTTTGGCTCAGATGGACCGTCTTTATGAGGAATTGGAAAGATACGTCTCTGTGCAGCCTTCCCGGGTGGCTGAAGCGAAGGACTTGGGCCAATTTTGTACTGCTTATTTTTCTGCAGAGTTTGGTTTGGCCGAGTGCTTGCCAATTTATTCTGGGGGTTTGGGCGTTCTTGCGGGGGACCACCTCAAGTCTGCCAGTGATTTAAACTTTCCTGTTGTTGGTGTTGGTCTTTTTTACCATGAGGGCTATTTTGAGCAGTACTTAAATGCCGATGGGTGGCAGCAAGAAGCCTATCCTGAAAATGACTTCTCCACCATGCCGGTGCAGATCATGAGGGATAAGGATGGGCGTCCTGTCATGGTGGACGTATTCATTCAAAGCGACTCGGTGAAGGTTCAGGTTTGGCGACTCATGGTGGGGCGAGTGCCTCTTTATTTGCTTGATACCAATGTAAAAGAAAACCCTCCCGAGCACCGTTATATTACTTCCAGGCTCTATGGTGGTGACTCGGGGATGCGACTGAGGCAGGAGATTGTGTTGGGCATTGGCGGGGTGCGAGCACTTCGGGCTCTCGGCATAGAAGCCTCGGTGTATCACATGAATGAGGGCCACTCTGCTTTTTCCGCGTTGGAACGGATTCGAATCCTCAAAAATGATCATGGGCTATCTTTTGATGCTGCGAGGGAATTCGTGATTGCTACCAATACTTTTACGACACATACACCCGTGCCAGCGGGGATAGACGTGTTTTCACCAGAACTAATGCACGCACACTTTGGTGAATACGTTCAATCCCTCGGCATTGCATTCAAGGTGTTTTTGGGCTTTGGCCGGCAGGAGCCGACTAATGATCAAGAGGCCTTTTCTATGCCGGTGCTGGCCCTCAGGCTGTCGGCGCACGCCAACGGCGTGAGTCGATTACACGCCAGGACTTCTCAGGACATGTGGAAAAAGATATGGCCCAAGAATCCATTGGAGGATGTGCCCATTTGCCCTATCACCAACGGGGTTCATATTCCCTCTTGGATTTCCTTGGATATGGCGGAGCTGTTTAACAGATATCTGGGGCCGAACTGGGTCGAAGATCCAGATAGTCAGAAAGTTTGGAAACAGGTGGATCAGATTCCAGACTCAGAACTGTGGCGCACCCATGAGAGGAGACGGGAGCGCCTGGTCGCGTTTGCAAGGCAAAAGCTTAACGCCCAGCTGAGAAACTGGGGGGCCTCAGCCCGGGAAATCGATGCTTGTGCAGAAGTGCTGAACCCTGAAGCGCTGACGATCGGATTTGGTCGTCGCTTTGCTGCTTACAAGCGTGCCGCACTTATGCTTCACGATGAGGAGCGTCTTGTCAGATTGCTGACGCATCCTGAACGTCCTGTTCAGATTATTATGGCAGGCAAGGCCCATCCCAAGGACGCTCCAGCCAAGGAGATTATCAGGAGGATTGTCCATTTTGCCAATCGAGAAGACGTTCGGCACCGTTTTGTATTCATCCAGGACTACAATATCCGGGTGGCCCGGATGATGCTTCAGGGCTGCGATGTATGGCTCAATACACCGCGAAGACCCCTGGAGGCGTGTGGTACCAGCGGGATGAAGGCGATTCCGAACGGGGTTTTGAACCTCAGCACTCTTGATGGATGGTGGGACGAGGCTTATGACCAGAGTTATGGCTGGGCAATCGGTCGCGGCGAGACCTATGAAGATCGACAGTTGCAAGATGAGATCGAGAGCCGAGATATATACAACCTCTTGGAGCGTGAGATTGTGCCCATGTTTTACAAGCGGGGATTGGATAATTTGCCCAGTACCTGGATAGAAAAGATGAAGGCAGCCATGCATCATCTTTGCTCTACGTTTAATAGCCACAGGATGGTTTTAGAATACACCGATCAATGCTACGTGAGTGCCTCAAGACGCTACAATGAGCTTTCAAAAGGCAAAATGAAAGGTGCCAAGGATCTCGCCTTATGGCGGCAGAAGATCATGACCAACTGGGATCAGATAAGAATTCATCGGGTACAGGCCCAAAATGGCAAACCGTTGCCCGTGTTGGGGGATCTAAAAATCAAGGCCGATGTTTTCTTGAATGAACTTGACCCCGAAGACGTAGATGTAGAGATTTACTACGGACCATTGAGCCTCAGGGATGAGTTTACGGAAAGAAATACCATACAGATGAAAGCCGTGGATTCTGATGGGAACGGAAACTATCATTTTCAAGGGGAGATACCATGTGGCAAGACAGGAAAATATGGCTTCACCATCAGAGTCCTGCCCAGCAGTCGGAAATTAGAAACCCCATATATGGCCGGATTGGTTATCTGGGCGGATGAGCAGGCGATAGTTGGTACATAGGCTGGAGAACTCACGGGCTTCCTCTTTTTACTGATCCTTGCCACACAATTTTCCCTGTATCATTTCATCAAGGAACAGACTCTCGTTATCTGATCAAGGTACAACGACAAAACGTGCCGCGCTTACTTCTGATTAATCCATCGGGGTCCCATAAAGAACTTAGTAATATTTAAGCAACTGCTTGGCCTCCGCTTCTTCGAGTATCTAAGGGGCCAGGCAAACAAGATTAAGAGGTTATGGCATTAGGGAGAGACGGAGTGAAGGCAAAACTGGAAAAATTCAGAAGGGACTTCGGCGACCTAGTTGTTAACACCCTGCAGACCCAAGATGTGTCGGAACTGGAGGCTTTTCTATGCTTCCTTGTCGGCCTGAAAGCGACGGCCCACAATGCCGGAGAAGCGGCGGCGGACAGGCTGCGCAGGCTGAGGATCGCCAAAAAGTGGGAAAGCCAGAATTAGAAAAAGGGTCCGGAATTGACAGATTTCACATACAGATCTTGGGGTTTCTGAGGTTTTTGGTTTTTAGGAAATTATGGCAGTAACGTACATGCGAACTGATTCTTAAGCATTTTCCCGGTGCCGGAAGGGAGAACCGAAGTGACACAGGTGGCAAGACCGGGAGGGAGGTTTGCGTAAAAAAATAAATCAGAAGACTTCTGGAGGACTCTTTGTGGGCTAGAATATGCGGTTTAGGAAATGCTTTTCACTCATGGATGCGTATTCACTCATGGAAATTAGGCCGAGGCATTCCTCGGCAAACGTGACTACTCTGTCATAATCGAAATGCAGCTGCATTGACTCGTAGTATGTTTCGAGGATCCTCTTTGGTCTAAACTCCGCATAACGACATGGAACGGAAAGGATGGGTATGGAGGCTTCTTGAATAATTCGAACTACTTCCTTATTATTGTACCTAAGCACGGGCCTGTAGATTCTTAACCCACTCTGCATAGTCACTATTGGGTAAAATCGGTGGCCTGTCTCAATAAACCTTGTTCGACCCGAGGGTACGTTCTCTCCGGCGTGGTGGGTATAGGCAACCCCCATCAGGTATTCCAAAGAGTAACTGACTAAATCAGAAAGAGTGTAAGCAGTTACAAGTACCAGTTTGTTCAAGTCGACGAATCTGCTTCCAATATGTTCGTATAAGTGCCGTTTCCGTATCCCTTGACAGGTGATACACGGGTGACCAGCCTCTGCCAAAGAATTGTCGGACTTCTCCACATCATGCCACTGAAGCTTCACCCCTCTATCTTTCCAGAAGACATCAATGCGATCTATCTCAGATGGTGTGTATCTGTGTTTGGGAAAGACGCCAACATGGACGTCAAAAGTGAAACCAAACTCCTGACTAGCCGCGTGTAAAAAATAGAGCGCAAGGGAAGAATCCTTTCCACCCGAAAACAATAGCCATACCTGTCTTCCCCTCAGTCCGGTCAATACATCCAACTGGTCCTTTCTCCACAAAGCGTAGTCATTCTTCATGTCAAACGTCATAACTTGCTGATGCCTCCCAAGGATTCGACATTGGTTTGTTGTAAGAGAATTAGGGCCTTTCAATAGCAACAAAAGAATCACTGAACTGATTAAGATTCTCTCTTTTTACAGTAATTCCAAGCCCTGGGCCATATAGGGGAACTGCTTTGCCCCCATGACTGAAAGTCATGTGCTCCGTAGTGATATTCTCTTGTAATAGAAAAGCATCATACGATCCATCGCAGTAAAGGGCATCAGAGCTCACAGCGCACAGAGCCCTACCGGCTGCGGAGAGGATGCCGGATTCTCCTAGTTGACACCCTACCTGATAATTGAGTCCGGCAGTCCGAATCCGCTGTATGATTTTCAAGGAATTGAAAAAACCGCCGCACTTGGAAAGGCGTATATTGATAATATCGAAGTAGCCTTCTGAAATGGCCCTTTCCATGTCTTCCATAGAACAGACTGATTCATCAGCCATAAGCTTGACATCTCGTGCTTTCACAACATCTGCTAGTTCTTCCCAATTGTCATCGTTAGGCATTAAGGGCTGTTCTAATATGTTTACTTCATGAGACACCAGTAAGGGTAGGTGCTGTTTTGCTAAGTCCAGATTCCATGCTCCGTTTACGTCAACCCTCAGGCCGCCACCCCTGCCCATGATCCGGCACACAGCTTCTATGGTCCGCTTGTTTGCCTCAAAATTTTTCCCCATTTTCAGACGGACTGCTTTGATATCGAACTCTTTTAACATCGCACAGATCTCAGCAACCATGTTTAGGTCAGCAATGGGAACAGTACCTCCGTATAGGATTTCCTTAGTGACGTGATCTGAAGGAAGGTAATGCAAAATACTGTGCCCTTGCCTCCTCGCCAACAGATCCAGCAGAGCCATTTCGAGGGCACACAATGCTGCGTTGTGACTTTTGTCACTAGGGACAGAGTCCACAAAAGCCCATATTTGGGTGACATCATTCAGGTCCCAGGGAAAAGTTTTGTTTAGACATAGTGGCCTTATGCTAGAGATGGCTGAATCCTGGGTCTCCCCGGTGACATAGGGCCGTGGGCCACCTTCCCCATACCCGCAGGGCTCATACTCATCGGTCAGTATTTCTACAACAATGTTGTTAACAGACTTTGCGTTCTTTTGAGCATGGGAAACGGCGAACTTGAAGGGCAGGGTTAGCTTATAGACATTAATGGCGCTGATCTTCATTTTGTAAAGCGATCCTGGCTACATATAAGAGTTGATGCAAACAGGGGCCGCACAGGGTGGCACATCTACTCCGAACTCACAACTCTGAGCCCCGGGCTGTTTGTACGAGAGGTTGTTTGTGCGGGTATTGTTTCATTATCAAAGATTTTTCTAGCCAACTTTAGCATTTCGTAACCATGAAAAGGCTTCCTGAGAACTTCTTTGGCACCAGCTTCGAGCAGGTCCTCCACAAGCTCGCTTTGTAGATCGCCAGTCGTCATTAGTACTCTAGCGTTGGGATCCAGCTTCAGCAGTTTATGGAGACAGCGTTTGCCCCCCATGCCAGACATGATGACATCCAAGATCACCAAGTCAATGCGGTTTCTTTGTCTTACAAAAACCTCAAGTCCCTCTTCCCCACTTGTTGCTGGTAGAACGATATAACCATGTCCCTCAAGTATCCCTTTGGTACTCTCCCTTGTGCCAGCATCGTCATCAACCAGAAGAATGGTTTCTGTACCTCCCAACAATTCAACATCTTCGCTGTGTTTTTTGGAATGCTCTTGACCAGTTCTGGCCAAAGCTGGAAAATAGAGCCTGAAAGTAGTTCCACTGCCGCGCTCACTCTCGCAAGTGATATAGCCCTTATGACTTTTCACTATTCCGTATACTGTGGCTAACCCCAGTCCGGTTCCCTGTCCAGAAGGCTTGGTGGTAAAAAACGGCTCAAAGATGCGGTTCAATAAAATCTTTTCAATACCATCACCGGAGTCTGAAACCGAAAGCATTACATGTGGTCCTGGCTTCGCACCCGAATGGGTGCGGCAATATTCCTGGTCAAGGTAAACATTCTTGGTCCCAATCAGTAATCTTCCGCCATCCGCCATTGCATCTCTCGCATTGACGGCAAGGTTCATCAGGATCTGATTGACCTGCACCGGGTCGGCATCAATCATCTTCAAGTCAGGGTCAAGCACGACTTGTATTTCAACCATCTTGGGAATAGTGCTGCTGAGGAGCTTCCTTACCTCCTTAACCTCGAAGTTCAGGTCGAGGGGACGCGGTTGCCTTTCCCCCTTCCTGCTGAAAGTGAGGAGCTGCCTGATTAAACTACTGGCACGTTCAGCAGATGATTCTATTTGCTTTAGCTTATTGTATTGAGGGGTTTCTTTCTCAAGATCGTACAGCATAAGACTAGCATTACCCAATATAGCTTGCAAGATGTTATTAAAGTCATGGGCAATGCCACCTGCGAGGTTTCCTATGGCTTCCATCTTTTGGGCCTGAAGGCTGGAACGGTATGTTTTTTCGAGGTCCCGGTACAATCGCGCATTCTCGATAGCAATAGCAATTTGATTCGAAAACGCCATAAGCAAGTTTAAGTCTGGTTCTGCTCCGTCGGCTTGTTCCGGTGGCATCTCACCCGCGAGAACTCCGATCACCTTGTTGCGGGCAATTAGAGGAGCAGCAGCAAAATTCGTCGGATGAAACAGGCTCAAGAGGATGTTTCCTTTTCGTAAATTAGACTTTTCGACATCCTTCACAAACTTCGGGGCCCCCGTCGCTGCCACGCGAGCAATAATATTGCTCATCCGGTCAATATCAATTTCATAGTTTCTTACAGCTTCCAGGAATCGTTCTTCGGCACCAACTGCCTGGGCAAATCGAAGCTTTTCTCGACTTTCATCCACCAGGAAAAGAACTGCCCTGTTGAATCCTATCACTGACTTGACAAGGTTCATAATCGTCTGAATCAGGCTTTGTTCATCAAGGATTGAGACCACAGCCTGACTCGCTTCCTGAAGACTCATGAGGGAGGCGAGCTTCTTTTGTAATTCTACATTAAGCGCGGTGACTTCATCGTACTTACATCGGATGATTTCCTTGTCTTTCTCCATTTCGCTGATCAGCGAATCCAGGAGTTCCCTTCTCACCGCATTTCTTCGAAAAAAAAGTTTCCACAGGGACTTCTTCTCCCACCACAGCTCGTATTCGCAATAGGGCCCACCTTCAAAAAAACAAACACGTTCCTCTAACCTCGCCGGCGGAAGATCCCATATGCTGGACATTGCCTGATAGATCCCTTTGTTCATTTGGCAGAAGTCGCTCGAAAGTGGGAGGTCATTAAACCAGTGAAGTCGCACTATGGCATGGGTATTGGAAGCCGAAATGATTTCTACCCCTTTACTCCTGTTGAACTTATCGTTTATTTTCTGCGCCTTTCGAATAGCATGTTTAGGCGTAAAAAGAGCGCGCACAAGAATTTTTTGTACGTAACCTAGCTTCTTCTGACGAATAGACTCAAATCCAGCCTTGTATACCGCCATTTCGTCTGAGGTGGCCTTCTTAGCTTGCTCCATGATCCGCCTGCAGACTTCGATACTGATCCAGTTGTTTGAGTCACGGAGAAAAAGTTCCGGGTCTTGACCCTCCGCAATCCAATCCCTTAACGGTTCCCAGAGAAGATGCAAATTCTCAGGGCTGTTGGCTCGAACATAATCTACAAGTGCCTTAGTGTTTAGACAACTGGTTTCAGCCTTCACGGGCAAAGACTCCGTTCATATGATAGCAAGTCCGCACAGCCACTCGTTTCATACATCGTGATTTTACATGAGGTCAAGCCTTTTTGGCCACGCATCCTCGCAGACATGTTAGAAGATGTAGAAGTTTCCATACCCACGCCACTACTCTTTCTGGGATAGAATTAGGGATAATCCTCCACTACTGTTCTGGTTCTCCGCCGAAGGTGGAGCCTGCAGAATTTTGCTCTGGATTTCGACACTCAGGATTGAATCTTGGGGCACTGTGCACCCCGCACCGGCTATCCTTTTGCCCGTCATATTATGAACACTTCAACAAGAATCAAGCACTGCTTGCACCGATGGCGATTTGAGAGCGATTCTACCTAATTAAACATACTATATAATACATCTTACGACTTCCTGGCCCAACATATCGGGGTTCAAAAACATTACTATGCATTATGTATACATATAATCGTGCATGTGAACTTGCAAGAAAAGTGCCAAGAACACACCCTGTGCCTTACTTAACATACTATATATGGCGACATGTCATTTGCTGTTCACTACATCTTGAAGTTCCGGAACTATTACTAGTAAACACATGTAGTATTTTGACGGAAACACTGCCGGTTAGCCGCACATCTACTTTGATTGTTCCACAAGCGCTCTCAGACCTGCTAACCAATTGTTGTGCAAATTAGGCTTAGCTGGCCTTGTGCACCACAAATAACCTGTGGGCTGTGCCAGCGAGTTTTTACTGCTTGACATTCCCTGTCTTTTGTAGTAGAGTAATATGTGAGTGGGCAGAAATAGACTTTTCACTAGTACTTCTTTCCTTACTTAAGTTTGTAAAATCAGAACTGTGACTGGACCGGTGAGTCGGTTCATAGTGTCTTGGTGTCTTGCCTTCAAGGGCTGTTAGACCTCACATTTTTAAGGGTGGGCCCTCGGGGGTGGCTAAGAAGCTATTAGAAGGTACCGACAACCGGTCGGGCACGGAACGTTGCTGAGTAAAAGAGACGTTCGTGGGCTAGCGGCGACTGACATTTGATGTCAGCTGGTGCGCAAGGGGGGCGTCATGAATACTTTGGCTCAGGTACTATCCGTCCGGTCTTTCCTGAATTGGAGCCAAAGACTCGGGATAAAACTTACCCTGAGCAGGTTGCTGCAGTTCAGGTTTAACCTCTTCATTATGTCCATCTGGCCCATCTGGTGTACGAAGGCGTACGTGTGGGTGTTGGCAAGAATCTATTTCCTGTGCAAGAGAGGACTAGTAAAGAAAATACGAAGAAATATGGCAAGGGCTATGAATGATCGAACGCCATCAGAAATCAAAAAGATCACCAGGGGCGTTCTGAAAGGATTGATCCAGCACTATCAGGAGAAGATGTTCAATGGGTTTCTGGCGATGCCGAAGTTCAGAAAATATCTTCTTTCAAGGGTGAGGTTTGATGGATATGAGGATGTGTTGCAGGATGCCCTCGAAGAAGGGAGGGGAGTCATTATAGCTACCGGGCATTATGGTGCACTGGAGTTCCTGCCTATTTATCTTGCAGTCAAAAGATACGCTACAACCACTGTTGCTAAATTTTCGACAGAGAGGCTGAAGGATATTATCATACCCCGGGCAAATGGAGATGGGCTTGATATAGTTGTTCCTGGTAACGGAACCAGCGTATTTAGAGAAGCTAGTAAAATCCTCAGTGAGAACAAGATATTTGTAACCCAGTGTGATGAGACCGATGGATGGCGTGGAGATTACAATACTCGCATGGAATTTCTGGGAAGCAGTATTCATCCCGACAGGATGTTAAATGTGCTGTGCAGGAGAACGGGAGCTGTTCTTCTCTTGGGGTTGCTGCACAGGGAAAACAAGAAGCGATACAAACTGATCTTGCACCGGGTGCCATGTGAAGGGGATGTGCCGGTCAATGTTCGGACGTTAAAGCTGCTGGAGAAATACATATACAAGCACCCTGAGCAATGGTATGAATGGAAAAAATGCGACAAGTTTGCCTATGCAGATTGAATCCATGCGTCAAGCGAACATTGACACTGGGGGGAAGTTTGCTTTAAAGATATCTTATGATCTTATCTTTTCATCCGCGTGTCAAAGGCGACGTCAATCTCCGGCTGACCATAAACAAGCTTTTTTCGGACAAAGAAACCCGGTTGATCGCCTCAGCCCGCGCGACGGTGGTCACCCAAAGTATTAAGGCTCACCAATACGGATTTTGTCGAAGACATTGTGCGAATCTGTTTCCCAATTACACCTCCCGCTTTGGCTTTGAAGGAAAATACGGAAACATTCACCTCTTTCGCAAATTCCTTGCTCCCCACCCTGAAACCAATTGCTACGAATCAGTAGGACACTTCAAATGGCGGCATTTCGAAAAAAAGGAACCTCTCATGCCTTTCCCATTTGTATTAAAGGGCGATCGCGGTGGCGGTGGCTGGGCTGTCTTCCTTATAGAAAACAAGGATAACCTCATAACGCAACTTGAAGTGCTGGCTGATGAGCACCTGCACCCTAGCAGGCGTTTCATTGCCCAGGCCTTTGTCCCTCACGGCGGAAGGGATCTTCGAGTGGTGGTTATTGGAAGAACGACTAAGGCCTATTGGCGATGTCAGTACAAACCAGGAGAGTTTCGCAACAATGTTGGCCGCGGTGCAGTCATAAACCACAACCTTGATCCTGATTTGAGAGATGAAGGCATTCGTTGTGTTAGGAATTTTTGTTCAAAGGCCGCTATTAACCTAGCCGCTTTTGACGTGCTTTTTGATCGGAGCCAGCTCAGGCCAAAACCCCTTCTTTCGGAAATCAATTTTCTGTTTGGCCGCAAGGGTATAGGGGGTTCTCCGCGCTTCTACGATCTCTTGAACGAAGCGGTGGGGCAGTGGATAGGTGAGCTAAATTAGAGCTTTTTCGTTTTGATGCGACTTTTGCGCTGTCGTTTTGTCAGGCGGCGCGAAGGGCCCTTCTTTTTTGTGGTAGGTTTCCAGCCTTGCGCTTCTTCCTCAAAAAGATCAGTGTGATTCATTTCAGTGTGGGAAGCCGCGTTCATCTTGATTTCAAAGGCCGCAGAGTCCATAGTTGCAGCCCCGAGTTCGGCGGCAAAATCAGCAATTTCTCTATCAGAAGTCACCACAACGGCCCGCTCCCGTTCCTGGGTGACCATGCGTTTAATAACACTGTCAGCCAACTCCCCGGGACGAGAAAAGAGCACGTGAATTCCTTTCCACTGACGCCTCGCTTCCGCGGAATGGTCCGTATCCGCCCCATCAAAGACTACCGTCACCGGATGATGTCTAACCTTCTTGTATGAGACCAGGCGTTGGAGAAGCGCTTCCCGGCCTTCCTCCAGGCTCCGATGTTCAATGGAGCTTAAAGTTGGTGACTGACGAATCAGATTGTAGCCGTCTATCACGATGTGAACAGACATGAGAGGTCGTCAGGACGTCTTCAGTCGGGAAATCAGCCGTTCAAGATCTTCGTTACTATAAAACGCAATCTCAACCCTTCCCCGATCTCCCCGGCGTACAATGCGCACCCGGGTGCCAAGGTATCGACTCAGGTCATCGGCCAAACTATCCATATAGACATCCTCTGAAGTCCGACTCTTTGCTTTCGAAGCTTTAGGCCTTCGGTCTTTGAGTCTCCTTACCAAGGCCTCAGCAGCCCGGACAGAGAGATTTTCAGAAACGATGCGGCGCCAGGCCTCTTTTTGCTGAGCATTGGTCTCGGCGCCTAGAAGCGCCCTTGCATGGCCCATGCTTAAGGTATTATTGATAATATCGGCTTGGATGGGCTTCGGCAGATTCCGAAGACGCAAGAAATTTGCCACAGTAGAACGCTCCTGGCCCACACGCTTTGCTACCTCACGCTGGGTGAGGCCAAATTCTTTGATCAGACGATAGTAGGCATCAGCCCTTTCCAAAGGATTCAAATCTTCCCGCTGTATATTTTCAATCAGGGCTGTTTCAACCAACTCTGCCCCGGAGAGATTCTTCATAACTACCGGGACCTGTTTGACCCCGGCCAGGCGAGCTGCCCGCCAGCGGCGTTCTCCGACAATTAATTCATAGCCGTCGGAAACCGGGCGCACAACGAGGGGCTGAATAATACCCTTTTCCTTAATAGAGCTTGATAGGCCTTTGAGCTCTTGGTCGGAAATGCGTCGTCTTGGCTGATATGGATTGGGCCGAATCGAATCAATATCACAATAGAAAAAAGGCTCTGGTTCTAACTCCGATACTTTGACGTCAGGTATGAGGGCGTCGAGGCCCCGACCCAACACCTGTTTCTTAGGCATATCGTGCCCTCCATCCGTTCATGATTTCTTTGGCCAGAGCCAGATAGCTCTGGGCTCCCTGGGATGTGATGTCATAAAGCATTATGGGCTTTCCAAAACTGGGGGCTTCTCCCAGCCTCACGTTTCTCGGAATACGCGTCCGGAAGACCAGACGCTTGAAGTATTTCTCGGCTTCATGTGCAACCTGGTGCGAAAGGTTGTTCCGCTTGTCAAACATGGTTAAAAGGACCCCTTCAATAACCAGTCTGGGGTTTGAGAATTTTTTGATGCGCCTGTATGTTTTAAGGAGTTGACTCAGGCCTTCTAAAGCATAAAACTCACACTGGAGGGGAATCAACAAAGTGTGGGCCGCAGTCAGGGCATTTACGGTAAGAAGGTTTAAGGAAGGAGGACAGTCAAGTAATATGTACGCATATTCGTCAGCAAGGGATCTTAGAAGGTTTCGGAGGACGGTTTCCCGGTTTGGTTGTGAGACCAGCTCCACCTCAGCCCCAATCAGATCAAGACATGCAGGAAGCACTTTCAGATGAGATAGATCCGTATCTGCCACAAGTCCTTCAACGGCGTCTTTTTCAATCAACCCATGATAGAGGTTTCTAGGTAGCTCAGACTTGTTTATACCCACCCCAGTGGTGGCGTTTCCCTGGGGATCGCAGTCAACAAGCAAGGTCTTTTGCTCGGCCACAGCAAGGGCAGCACTAAGGTTCACCGCAGTCGTGGTTTTGCCAACGCCCCCCTTTTGATTCGCTATGCAAATAATGTGACTCACGGCAAGACTTCTGCTCCCATACTGCGTTACAAAGCTGTCTGAGTTTTGACGGAGATTCCAAATCAATTTCCTACCATAAATTCGGTCTCTTTCAAAGTCATAACACCCTGGTAAACACAAAATAGGCGCCCAGGTTTTCCTTGATCTATGTTCTGGCCGCGGCTATAGTAAAACATGAAGTGTACGCAACCTGTCTCGCGGGAAACTCTCAACCACCCAATCATATTATGCGTGATAAAAAAATCGCCATAGTTGCACTCCTCATAATAGTTATCACCGTAAGAGGCAGTTTTGCAGCCTATCCATTTACCTTATCTCGCATTCATTTGACGACCAAGGAAGAAAGGGAGCTGGGCAAGAAGCTTATGCTTTACGTGAAGGAACATCTCGTATTTATTGAAGATCCGTCTGTCATAAACTATGTCGACAGGATTGGTCAGCACATTGTGGCGCAGCTGCCGACTACACCCTTTGATTTTCACTTCTACGTCGTCCAGGAGGATGTTTACAATGCGTTTGCTGCGCCTGCAGGCCACGTATTCATTAACAGTGGGCTTCTGTCCGCCATGGAAACAGAAGAAGAACTGGCGGGTATTTTGGCCCACGAGATTTCCCATGTGTTGTGCCGTCACATTGCCAAGCAAATGGAACAGGCTAAGAAAATTGGCCTTGCCACACTGGCCGGTGTTCTGGCTGGGATTTTCTTGGGGGGGGATGCAACGGCCACTGGCGCAATTACCTCGGGTTCCATTGCGGCTGGTACGTCCCTTTCCCTCAAATACAGCCGCGAAAACGAAACAGAGGCCGACCAGGTCGGGCTTAAATACCTGGCCAAGGCTGGATACGGCTGCAGAGGCCTCCTGAAGATTTTGGAAGAAATTCGAGCAAAACGATGGTTTGGCCCTGAGGAAATCCCCTCTTATTTAAACACCCATCCAGCCATTGAGAGCAGGTTGGCTTACCTGGACACGTGGATCCAGACTCACCCAGAGGCGGCTGAATCGGTTGGCCCTCAAGACCCGACAAGCTTCCAAAAAGTCCGTGCCAAGTTACTCGCCCTTTATGGCGATGCTGGAGAAGCCCACAGCGTATTTGATTCCCAACTCCGAAAAAACCCGGATGATGCCCTTGCATATTATGGCAAAGGGCTTGTCCTTAACCGAGACGGTAAGAAGAAGGAAGCCGCGGAGCACCTAAAAAAGGCTCTGCAATGGCGCCCACTCGATCCAGATATTCACAGGGATCTGGGGCAGATCTATTTTCATATGGGCCAATATGACAGTGCCTTGAAGACACTGAGGGGAGCTCTTGCTTTCAGCCCGAAAGACGCGGAGGGATGGTTTCTGTTGGGACGAGCACAAATGGAGATGGGCGATCTACACGCGGCACTGGAGAGTTTCAAAACATTGGTCAACATGGCGCCGGATTATTTGCCCGGCACCTATTATCTGGGGGAAACTTACGGAAGGCTTGGCAACTTGGGCGAGGCTCACTACCATCTTGGGATCTATTTCAAGGAAAAAGGGCGATTCAAGAATGCAAGGTTCCATTTGAATCGTGCACTTAATCTTCTTGCCGGGGATGCTGAGAAGAAGCTGACAATTGAAAAAGCTCTCAGAGAGCTTTCGGGGGCTGAAGCACACGATCGTAATGCGCAAAGTGCATGGTGAAGGTCCCCCGCCCCTGGGTGGCGGACCGGATGGCTGTAGAATAGCCAAACATTTTGGACAAAGGCACCGTCGCATCTATGATCTGCATCTCACCCCTTCGGTACAGGTCATCGATTTTGCCCCCGCGGGCACCAATATCCCCGATCACATCTCCCATAAACTGCTCAGGAACCAAGATCTCAACAGCCATTATTGGTTCCAAGAGAAGAGGTCCTGCCTTTTGAAGTCCCTTGCTGCAAGCCATGGAGGCAGCGACTTTGAAGGCCAAATCACTAGAAAAAGATTCTTTGTATGTAGCTCCGATCAGAACAACAGACACATCTACAACCGGATATCCCTGAAGTACACCACTTTCCAATGATTCCACAATACCCTGCTCAATAGCCGGAACGAATTCCGAAGGCAAGGATTCCTCGGGCAGGCTGTTTACAAACCAGTTTCCCTTTCCGCGCTTCCTAGGTGATATCTCCAGAGTCACCTCGCCAAAATGACGTATTCCTCCAATCTCTTTTTCAAAAACTGAAGAGGCTTGTGCTACCCTCTCGACGGTCTCCTTACAAACAACGTGAGGCTTGCCCACATTGACCTGGGTATGAAACTCCCGGTTCAGACGACCCACCAAGATCTCAAGATGAAGCTCTCCCATACCCGAGATGATTATCTGCCCGGTGTCCTCATCATGCTTGACCCGAAACGTTGGATCCTCAGTCTCGAGTTTTCTTAAGGATTGCTCTATTTTCTCTTGATCGGCATGCGTCTTAGGCTCCACAGCCACAGTGATGACAGGTTCGTAGGCATCAATCGGTTCAAGCACAATAGGATTTGACGGGTCACATAGGGTGTCACCTGTTACTGAATCTTTCAGGCCCACAACCCCTACGATGTTTCCAACCCGTGCTTCAGCAATTCGCTCACGCTTATTGGCATGCATAGCAAGGATCCTTGCCACCTTTTCCTTTTTTTTTCTGGAAGGATTGAGAACCTCGTCACCCGCACGCAACCTCCCTGAATAGACCCTGACATAGTTCAATCTCCGGCCCTGGTCCATCATGACCTTAAACACCAGTGCAGCCAGGGGTGACCGTTCTGAGGGCTCGGTCTTTTTCACTTTTCCTGTATCGGGGTCTATCCCCTCCACAGGCGGCACGTCCAAAGGGCTGGGGAGAAAGTCAACGATACCGTCCAGGAGTGGCTGTATTGCCTTATTCCTAAGAGCAGCACCACAAAAAACAGGAACCAGCTCCAGGCTGGTGGTGGCCCTTCGGATGCCGGGAACCAGCATCTCTGGCGTCACAGATGTCCCAGCAAGATAGGCGTTCATGATTTGATCATCTGCCTCTGCAACCGATTCGACTAGCTTTTCGCGGTATTCGTGAGCCGTTTCCACCAAATCTTCAGGAATGTTCGTGATCCTGAAGGTTGCTCCCAGGGTTTCTTCATCCCAGATAAGTTGTTTCATGCTGAGCAGATCAATAGTCCCTTGAAAGGATTCCTCAAGTCCCACGGGTATCTGCATAATGAGAGGGTTGGCCCCGAGACGGTCAGACATCATCTGAATGGTTCTAAGAAAATCGGCACCGGCACGATCCAGCTTGTTCACAAAGGCAATCTTGGGCACGCGGTGCTTATCTGCCTGGTGCCAAACCGTTTCTGACTGGGGTTGAACACCCCCGACCGCACAGAATACACCAATCGCCCCATCCAAGACCCGGAGAGACCTCTCCACCTCAATCGTAAAATCGACATGTCCTGGTGTATCAATGATGTGGATTTCAGCACCCTTCCAGTGGCAAGTTGTCACGGCCGATGTAATGGTGATTCCGCGCTCTTGTTCATACGGCATCCAGTCCATGACCGCCTCACCGTTGTGGACCTCGCCCATCTTGTAGGATCGACCTGTATAGTAAAGTATACGCTCAGTAATGGTCGTCTTACCTGCGTCAATGTGGGCTATTATGCCGATGTTTCGAATTTTACTTATGGGTAAACTTTTTACCATCAGTCGTTCATTCTTGGGTCTTAAAGTATATAGGTGCGTGCCGTTGAACGAAAACTCGGGGTGCAATGTTTTATGGTTATCAAATTCACCATCTGCAAGTGTGCACACTATTACTTGATCATAAGGATATCTGGCCGAAAGGGCAATCGAGTATCGATGTGACCTGCCAGCGTTTCTGCCTCATACCCTTCGATCAGGATCTTCACCGCTTCTACCTCGGGGATGTTGAGGGCTAAAGTGTTGACGAGAGAAAATATTGTAAACAGCTCGGCTAAGCTACCCCCGGGGTGCTTGTCCCTGACGGCCCTATCAAAATTGGCATAGGCAATACCGTCTTCACTCAAAAAAAGAGAAAGAAGCTTTGTTTCTCTCGGAACGGTGGGGACGAGTTTTCCCTCTGGCCCATCAATTAGAGCTCGGACGATGCTTATGGCATGTTCAACCACATTGTCTTGTCTCGCTAGCGTGCGTTCTTCAGCCTTGAGAAATCGATAGTGCTCATCTAAGAAATAAAGGTGTGTCCTCACCTTAGCCAGTTTTGGGAGTAACTTTCTCGGTGTGGGCTCATGTCTCTCCTCCTGCCCCGGAGACAACAAAACCCTGTACCCGTAAGCGATGAGTCCTCCAGCGAGTATACAAATGACTATAAGACCTGCCAGCCTATAACGGTTGATTTTCATGTTTTCTGCATATAACCCAATGCGGCAATTCTCGTCAGCCGAGCACAAATGTTTCGACCATGGGCCCTGAGGTTGCTGGGTCCACCCTTGCAGTGTGTCGGTGTTAGGTTATTTGTCACAGCTGGTGGTCCGAGTCAAGACCGAACGTATTTTTCTCAAGGAATCTCCTTTCTGACTTCTTGCGGATTGCAAATGAGTGACATGACCCTATGTGAAAGACCCCGTCATTCTGAAGATTTCATCAATATCGCCCGCACAGAATAGGGTTGGGGCATTCAACTGACTGCTTAGAATAACCGGTTCCATTGGCTTAAACTGCAGCAGCGAATATATTCCACACGGTTTGCTGAACGGGCTTGAATCAGAACCGCTGGTCATTTGCCAAGACATGATTTCTTGACTGTAGTTCTATGGGGTGGGTTTAAAGGTAGCACCTGTGTTTGAGATAAAGCTGGCCGTATTTGCATACGTAATCATTGATGAGAGTGATAGGGGCGAGTAGAGATGGGTGAGCTTGGTAATATTGACTATAATCTCTTCTGCTCTCCCATGACAAGTTTTAGCAATTCTCCTGCCGCTCAGGCAATAACTCACTGTATGGGAGCAACAATTAGCCTATAGAAGGAAAACCTTGACCCAGCAATTGACAAACGGAATGAGTTGCTCTATAAGACAACTAATCAGCAGCATGCATGACAGTAGTCTGAAAAAAATCGGGAAAGCGATGAATATTCGTTGACTTTTTTGACTAATCCTTTATGATATCTGTCTAATTGACATTGCAGGAGGCCCATATGAATAAGGCAGGACTCATAGAGGCTGTTAGAAAAGAAACTGGCCTTCCCAGAACGAAAGCCAAGGAGGTCGTTGAGTTGTTCTTTGATGAAATGTCCAAGACTCTTGCCAGCGGTGACCGCATCGAAATCAGGGGATTTTGCAGTATCTATATTAAGAGGTATAAAGGCTACATGGGCAGAAATCCAAAAACAGGAGAGCCAACCGCAGTGCCACAGAAAAAGCTGCCATTTTTCAAGTGTGGGAAAGAGCTAAAAGAGATGGTAGATATTGGATGAACCCCAAAAAGGAGGAAAGCGTAAATGAAAAGGCTAAAAAACGATCTGCGGGTTGTAACTAAGGAACTCAAGGCACTTGCGAAGAAGACGGAAAAAGTCATGAAGGCTGTTGACAAGCTTGAAAAGGCTAAGGCTGCTCCAAAGCGCAAACCCAAGTCCAAGGCCAAAGCCAGAAAAAAGGCTCCTGCAAAAAGAGCTATTGCCAAAAAAGCTGTTCGTAAGAAAGCCGCTCCCAAGAAAGCTGCCCCCAGAAAAGCCGCTGCGTTGACGGCTACTGATCAAGTGCTCAAGATTATCAAGAGGACGAAAAAAGGCGTTGATGCTCCCACACTAATGAAAAAGACGGGGTTTGCAGACAAGAAGGTCAGGAATATCCTGATGAGAGCGTCGAAGCAGGGCAAGATCAAGAGATCTGCCAGAGGTATTTATGTGGCAGCGTGATGCGGTAACTGCTTTGCTTTAAAATAAGAAAAAACTAAGAGGATACGGTCCTTTTTGATTTTTGAAGACAATGCCCTTGGTGTGTGCCTATACACCAAGGGCTTTGTGCTTGTAGATTGATCTAAATTGACTGCAAGAGACCTCTTTATCGGTAAATAGGACAATTGAGGGGCCAAAGCGATATAAAGTGATAATGCACTCATGTTTAGATACAAGATGGGATGCCGACCATGACGCCAGCCCTGAAATGATGAAGTTTCTTGCTACGAGATTCGGCCCCATCGGGGAAATCCACATACACCGGGATGGAAGATGCAGACGCGGCAGCTAGATTGAATAGCATGAGTGGTTGCATGCAGAACAGATTTCCGTTATTCTGCTAACACACAATTTAATAACAGGTAACTTGTGTATCCATAGATTGAGTCAAGTTTTTCGCCTTTGACCCCCAATGATAAGGCTTGAGTATTGAAATCATGGCTTCAGAACAGAGGAAAGGAAACAGCTTGGAAGAAAAAGAAAATGTGACCTGTGCGAAGTCGGAAAGACATGCAGCAGCACTTGAGAAGATAGAACAAGCCATTAAAGCCGTTGAATTTTGTGAAGGGGAACTGACGGCAGATGGATATAAGGAATTACGCGCACGGTTGGGTCACTTAATGGATGCCTTGTATAAAGTTGGGGGGGCCTTAAGTAAAGCTACCTGAGCAACAACGAGAGGGGGCAGTTGCCCTGATAGTACAATCAGCAATTCCCCTAAAGTAGATGAGAGGGATGGCGTTAAAGCTTGATGCGGGAGAAAAAAGTACAGAAGTCAAGTAAAGCCGCACATCAGATTAATTGCACTAGCTACTACAATTTCAACAAAGTATGTAATTTTTGAAAAATGTGGCACATGGTCGTGATAGAGGGACTAAACAGAGATAGAGGTCAAAAGGAAAAAGCGAGGCATGTATGACAGCGCAATTAGGTTTTCTGGAAGAGCCTGACACAAAGGAACCCGTTAAGGCCCCTTCTGTGGTAAAGCGCCTCAATGCCGAAGTGCGGGCGCGGGTGGAGCGGGTGAAGATCCTTGTTCTCGATGTGGATGGTGTCATGACCGACGGTCGGCTCATCTATCACGATGACGGCACGGAGTCCAAGGCCTTTGATGTGCGGGATGGCCACGGGATCAAGATGCTCAAACACGCTGGCATAGAGACGGCCCTGATTTCTGGCAGAAGTTCTCCCTTGGTGGACAAGAGAGCCGCTGATTTGGGCATTACCGAAGTGGCACAGGGGGTTAGGGACAAGATCCGAATCCTCGAGAAGATCCTTTCCAAAAAGGGCCTCACGCTTGAGGAT
Organism: Desulfobacteria bacterium; assembly: GCA_041547605.1. Lineage (GTDB taxonomy): Bacteria > Desulfobacterota > Desulfobacteria > Desulfobacterales. The sequence goes on along the minus strand of JBFEUB010000012.1, from coordinate 8,870 downwards.
GCGGCCTTTGTGGGAGACGACGTGGTGGATTTGCCCGTCATGAACCGGGTGGGCTTTGCTGTTGTAGTGGCCGACGCCTCTGAATACCTGTTTGATACCGCCCACTACGTGACCCTTGCTCCTGGCGGAAGGGGTGCCGTGAGAGAAGTGGCAGAACTGATCCTCGGTGTCCAGGGCTTGTGGGAAAAGGTGGCGCGTCCTTGCTTTGAATAAGCAGCCCTAATCCCTTACGCGTACAGTTCGGAAACCCAGACGCCTCTCCCGATTTCTTCTTCAATCCTCAATAGTCGGTTATACTTGGCAACACGATCTGTGCGGGAGGCGGAGCCCGTTTTTATCTGCCCGGCGTTCAGGCCCACAGCCAGGTCTGCGATAAAGGTGTCTTCCGTTTCGCCCGAGCGGTGGGAGATGATCGTTTCATATCCGGCTTCCTGGGCCATTGCCACGGTTTCCAAGGTTTCGCTCAGGGTGCCTATCTGGTTCAGCTTAATTAGGATAGCGTTGGCGACGCCACGGCTGATTCCCTTTTCAAATATTTTTGGATTGGTGACGAAGATGTCGTCCCCTACAATCTGTATCCTGTCTTCAAGACGTTGGGTCATGATTTCCCACCCGAGCCAGTCCTGTTCGGCCATGCCATCTTCAATAGAAAGGATCGGATAGGTCTCTATGAGATTTTCATAGTAGTCAATCATGGCCGGGGCACCCATCCCCTTTTTCCCTTCACCTTTTAATATATACTTCCCGTTACGGTAAAACTCGCTGGCTGCTGCGTCGAGGGCAATACCAACGTCTCTACCCGGCTTATAGCCAGCCTTTTCAATCGCTTTCATAATTAAACGGACCGCTTCCTCGTTGGAGTCCAGGTTTGGCGCAAAGCCACCCTCATCTCCAACCGCCACGTTGTGACCCTGGGCCTTCAGGACTGTCTTTAACTGATGGAAGATCTCCACCCCCATCCTGATCGTCTCAGCAAACGTCCCGGCGCCCATAGGAACGACCATGAATTCCTGGATGTCCAAGTTATTGGCAGCATGCGCACCACCGTTGATGATGTTCATCATGGGAACAGGAAGGACGCTGGCGTTTATGCCTCCAATGTAACGATACAGAGGCATCTGAAAGGCCTGAGCCGCGGCTCTGGCCGCAGCAAGAGACACCCCAAGAATTGCATTGGCTCCCAGTTTAGACTTATTGGGGGTTCCGTCAAGCTCTATGAGACGAAGGTCTAAACCTGCCTGGTCAGCAGCATCCGCACCCAGAAGCGCAGGGGCTATGATCTCCTTCACATTCTTCACAGCCTTTGACACACCCTTGCCGCCATAACGTTTCCGGCGCTTATCTCGCAACTCCAGGGCTTCCCGCTTTCCCGTCGAGGCCCCAGAGGGAACCGCTGCCCGCCCGACAGCGCCAGAGGCAACCATCATATCAACTTCCACGGTTGGATTGCCGCGTGAATCCAGAATCTCCCTCGCAGTTAAATCGATGATTTCAGTCATGACGTCCCCCTTTGTTGCTTTGTATTAAACCCCCCAGCCCTCGGTATAGGTTCATTTCCAAGAGAGCCTGGGGCAATGGTCCGATCATAGATTTTGCTTTGAACACTGTCAATCCTTAAAGTCTTTGATGCGTATTGCCCATATGATCTTCATGAAGGCTATGGTGGTTTTTCACGGCTTCCTGAAACCTGTCTAAAATAGCTATTTGTGCAATATACTTTCCCGCTTTGTTTCTTGACTTGGGTCCTAAAAGTCGTTAAGACGCATCCCATGAAAGATAAGCTTGCCCTCCTGGTGCAGCTCGCTGTAAAGTCCGCCCTGACTGCCGGTCATCTTCATTCCGTCGAGCCCATTCCACCCATCGTGATGGACATACCCAAGATCTCCGCTCATGGCGACTACAGCACGAACATTGCCATGACCATAGCCGCATCTCAAAAAAAAGCGCCCCGGGACATCGCAGGAATCATCATAGGTCATATTGAGGACTCCGAGCGTCTGCTTTCAAAGGTGGAAGTGGCCGGACCGGGGTTCATTAACTTCTTCATTGCCCAGGGCAAATGGTATGAGGTTCTAAAGGCCGTTCACGATAAGGATAAGGCCTATGGCACCTCCCAGCTGGGGATCGGAAAGCGCGTCCAGATCGAATTTGTAAGTGCCAACCCAACGGGTCCTCTTCATGTGGGGCACGGGCGCTGCGCTGCGGTAGGCGAAACTCTATCGGCCATTTTTAAGGCGGCGGGTTATGACGTGGAAAAGGAATACTATGTGAATGACTCTGGACGTCAGATTCATACCCTCGGTGAATCCGTATTTGTTCGATATCAGCAGCTCCATGGCAAGACCATCGATTTACCAAAGGATGGCTATCAGGGGGAGTATATTAAGGACCTGGCCCGTATGCTCTTCGGTCAAGAAGGACAGCGCTTGATGGATCTTCCTGACGATGAGGCCGTTGAAGTTTGTGCCAGGTTTGCAGCCGAAAAGATTCTCGCGGAGATTCGAGAAGACCTGGTTGCCTTTGGTGTTTCCTTTGACAACTGGTTCAGCGAACAGTCCCTGTATGATTCAGGAGCTATCCAGGCCGTAATGACCCAGTGTAAAGACCAGGCAAATGTCTATGAACATGAGGGGGCCCTGTGGTTTCGGACCAAAGACTTTGGTGATGAAAAGGACCGGGTGGTAGTTCGCGCCAATGGCTTGACGACCTACTTCGCTTCAGACATTGCCTACCACAAGGATAAGTTTGAACGAGGGTTCGACCGCGTCCTCGATATCTGGGGAGCAGATCACCATGGCTATATTCCTCGCGTTGCAGCCGCGATCCAGGCACTTGGATACGATGAAGACCGATTTCAGGTCCTTCTAGTTCAATTGGTGAACCTCCTTCGGGGTGTAAAACCGGTGACGATGTCAACACGGGCAGGCGAATTCGTAACCTTAAGGGAGGTCATAGACGAAGTGGGTCGGGATGCGGCACGTTTTTTATTCTTGTTGCGCCATTATGAAAGCCCGCTTGACTTTGATCTGGAAATAGCCAAAAAGGAGTCCAACGAAAACCCGGTCTATTACGTGCAATACGTCCATGCCAGGATCTCGAACATTCTTAGGAAGGCCGAAGAGCGGGGCTATACGAATATTTCTTGGGATGAAGATTTTCCTAAACTTATTAACCTTTCGGCGGAAATCGAGCTTATCAAGTTGATGGCACGATATCCAGAGGTTGTTGGTCAAAGCGCGCTCTTGATGGAGCCTCATCGTATCCCGTTTTACCTGAAAGAATTGGCAGGAGCCTTTCATGCCTACTATCACGACCGCAACAAGCACAAGGTGGTGAGTGACGATGCGAGGCTCTCGGCGGCAAGACTGTACCTGGTTTCTGCTATTCGGATTATCATAAGGAATGGTCTGGCCCTGATGGGGGTGTCAGCACCAGAGACTATGTAGGAAGGAATGTCTCGGCATGGGGCAGAAGGCTTCAGGGTCTGAAAAGAAAGCGTCATCCAAAAAGTCTCTATTTACCGTTCAGCTCACCCGCAAAAAGCTTTTTTTGGGGTTGGGGGTCGCTTTTGTCTCATTGGCTTGGATGTTTACCCTAGGTGTCTTGGTAGGGCGCGATCTTTCTCCGGTTCGTTTTGATGTGAAGAAGATTAAGAAAGAGCTAATAGCCCTGAAACAAAAGGCGTTAAAAGCAGATCAGACACTTTCCGAAATTGAAAAAGAAAAACTCTCCAACGACCCGGAGCTTGGTTTCTACGAAGTCCTTACGGATAAGAAGAAAGAGGCCGAGTTAAAGTTTGCAAAGGCCCCTAAGCGATCGGCAAAGATAGAGGAGACATCCCTAACGGCAGCTAGGGCAAGCCAGGCATATAAAAAGGAACAGATCCCATTAAAGCTTTCAGCGGTGGATAAGCAGGCAGCAAAGCTGGACAAAACGCCCCCGGCAGCCCCCAAAGAAGACAAGATGGAAGGGCAGGGGCTTTTGACCATTCAGGTTGCATCATTAAAAGACCTCCAAGAGGCCAAGCAGATGGTAGACCGCCTCAAGCGCAAAGGATACCAGGCCTATGAAGTAACCGCAGCTCTGGGTGAAAAGGGGACCTTCCATCGGGTGCGGGTAGGCCGTTTTGCGGATTCCGACAAGGCCAGCCAGGTAGCGGCAAGGCTTAAACGGGAGAACTTTGAAATAATGATTCTTCGAGAATAAATAGCAGAGGTACTTGTTGTCATGAAGATTACCAGGGAAGAAGTCCTCCATGTGGCAAATCTGGCCCGGCTGAATCTTGATGAGCAGGCCATTGAACTCTATACCAGGCAGCTGGCGGATATACTGGCCTATATGGATACGCTTAATCGTGTTAATACCGAGGGTGTACCTCCCACCTCTCATGCCATTTTCCTGAATAATGCGTTTCGTGAGGATGAAGTCAAGGAGTCGATCCCAGTGGATCGGGCTTTGGCAAATGCCCCACTGGCTGAAGACGGGAGTTTTTTTGTTCCAAAGGTTATAGGGTAACTATTGCCATAGAAAGCGCGAAACATGGAGTTATGCCGATTAACTATACACGAAGCCCATGAACTCCTGATGAAAGGAGAGATTGCTTCTGTGGAGCTGACCTCCGCGGTTTTTGATCGCATAGAAGAGGTTGAAGATAGGGTTGGAGCCTATATCACGTTGGTCAAGGACCGCGCCATGGCTGATGCTGCGGATGCAGACGAGTTGATCAGGCACGGCAACGGGGGCCCGCTCACTGGTATTCCAATAGCCATTAAGGATGTACTGTGCACAGAGGGAATCAGAACAACCTGTGGGTCTAAGATATTGGAAAACTTCACGCCAAGCTATAGCAGCTCCATCGTAAAGAGATTGAAAGAGGCCCATGCCGTCATTGTTGGGAAAACCAACATGGATGAATTCGCCATGGGTTCCTCTACAGAACACTCTGCCTTTATGCCGACACGAAACCCGTGGGATCTGTCACGGATTCCCGGGGGCTCCAGTGGGGGGTCGGCAGCAGCCGTGGCTGCTGATGAGTGTATCGGGGCGATTGGGACCGACACAGGGGGGTCCATCAGACAGCCGGCTTGTCATTGCGGGGTTGTGGGTATGAAACCGACGTACGGACGGGTTTCCCGTTTCGGCCTTGTTGCATTTGCTTCCTCCCTGGACCAGATCGGACCGATTACTAAAGACGTGACAGATTGTGCAATGCTCATGAATGCCATCTGTGGCTATGATCCTAATGACTCAACATCCGTGCCCCGGGAAATCCCGGACTATACCAAGACCTTGGAAGCAGGTTTAGAAGGTCTGGTGATTGGCATACCAAAGGAGTATTTTGCTGAAGGACTGGACGAGGACGTGGCGCAAGCGGTTTATGCTGCAATCCAGGTCATTGAGGACCTGGGGGCAACCCGCAAGCCTGTCTCTCTGCCCCATACAGAATATGCTGTGGCTGTCTATTATTTGATCGCACCTGCTGAGGCAAGCTCAAACCTAGCGAGATACGATGGGGTTAGATATGGTTTTCGAGACAAAGGGGCCGATGCATTGATACAAATGTATAGGGACACCCGGTCAAAAGGCTTTGGGCCTGAGGTCCAACGACGGATCATCATCGGAACCTATGCCCTGTCGGCGGGGTACTACGATGCCTACTATGGAAAGGCCTCCCAGGTTCGAACGTTGATTATGCAAGACTTTAACCAGGTCTTTGAGACGTGCGACGTGTTGCTTGCGCCCGTGGCTCCTACGCCAGCCTTTAAGTTGGGGGAGAAATTGGACGACCCCCTAGCCATGTATTTGTCAGACATTTTTACTCTGCCATCCAGCTTAGCTGGAATTGCCGGGGTTTCTGTCCCGTGTGGCTTCACCAAGGACGGACTCCCGATCGGACTGCAGGTCTTAAGCAAACCCTTTGACGAGGAAAAGCTATTGAAGGTAGCGTACAATTTTGAACAGGCAACTAATTTTCATACCCAAAGGCCCAACCTCTGAGAACTCTGTGAAAGTCACGTCGTCCTATCATGAGTGACCATACAAACAGCCCAGGAGCAAGAAAGGCAGGATAACATGAGCATTCAGCCAGAAGGTGAAGAGCTGCGAAAGGCAACAAAGTGGATATCAGATAAGGTTCAATATGAACAGGATGTAAGTTTGACTGAGGCTATCGAACAGGCTTGCATAAAGTTCAACCTGTCCCCAAAAGATGCAGAATTTCTTATGCGCTTTTTTTCAGAGAAGGACTGAAAAAAAGGGCTCAAAAACTAAATTCAACCCGCAAAATGTCACGCATAAAAATTCTCCCTGAGGTATTGTCCAACAAGATCGCTGCTGGAGAGGTCGTAGAGCGTCCGGCCTCGGTGGCAAAGGAACTCATCGAGAATGCCATTGATGCCGAAAGCACCAAGGTCATGGTGGAAATCAAGAAGGGTGGGCGCGCCCTTATTCGAGTCTCTGACAACGGCGTAGGCATGGATCATGATGATGCACTCCTGTCCATAGAACGCTATGCGACGAGCAAGGTTCGCAACGAGCAAGATCTTTTTTCCATAGCCACACTCGGCTTCAGGGGGGAGGCCCTTCCAAGTATTGCTTCTGTCTCTGAGATGGAGATTGTGACTAGGGCAGCATCATCTGAGGCGGGGACCCGAATCGTAGTTGCAGGCGGAAAAGTTAAGGAAGTTGCTGAGATCGGGGCTCCTGTAGGAACCATGATTTCGGTGAATCGTCTGTTTTTCAATACTCCTGCCAGACGAAAGTACCTCAAGACGGAGCAGACCGAAATGGGCCACATCAGCGATGCGGTGACTCGCACGGCCCTTTCCTGGCCTGGTATCCATTTCAAATTCTCACACAACGGAAGGGTCCTCGGGAACTGGATTGCTACCAGAGACCCCCTTGACCGGGTAGTCGATGTGTTGGGGGGAAATTTGGAGAGACATTTGTACAAAGTGGGCAACAAGACTGGCAATTTCGGTGTGCACGGATTTGTGGCCTCCCCCGACGTCGCGAGGACGACCTCACGTGGATTGTACCTTTACGTCAATGGGAGGTTCGTCCGGGACAAGGTGCTAGACCATGCCATCATGGAAGCTTATACAGGACGCCTGATGAAAGGGAGGTTCCCCCTGGCGGTCCTGTTTGTGAGCCTCCCGCATGATCAGGTGGATGTGAACGTTCATCCCACAAAGAACTCGGTACGCTTTGCAGCCCCAAAACGGGTCCATGATGTGGTCAAAAAGGCCGTATCAGAAAGCCTGCAGAGATTTGATCGTCCCAAATGGGGGCAGACCCTGACAATGAAACCAGTACACAGACCGAGCCCATATAGGCTTTCTCCGTTTCGCGGGGTCGTCAGCGAACCCAAACCCGAACCCGCCTTTCGGGAACCTAGCCATGAACCTAAAACCACGCGACCCCTCTGGCAGGAAAAATCTTTTTCCTCGCTGAGGGTCATCGGCCAACTGCACGACACCTACATCGTTTGCGACTCTGGAGATGGTCTGGTTCTGATCGATCAGCATGCTGCCCATGAGCGTGTGGTTTTCGAATCTTTAAAGGCTGCTTACACACGCTCGGCTGTCACCATGCAGGGTTTGCTGGTACCAGAGACGTTAGAGTTGACACATCGGGAAGCTAGCATCCTGGAGGCACTGCTAAAGGACTTGAGGAATATGGGTCTGGAGGTAGAGCCCTTTGGGGGGAAGACCTACCGGATCAAGTCTGTTCCGGCGTTACTGGCTGGCAGACCCGTCAAGCCGCTGGTCATGGAGATTTTGGAAAAGGCAGCTGATATGGGTCTAACCTCAGGCCTGGATCGAGGCGTGGATGAATGCCTATCCATCATGGCCTGCCACGGTGCCATAAGGGCCAATCAAAAGCTTGCGCAAGAGCAGATGAAAGCTTTGTTAAAACAACTAGATACGCTTGAACATGCCTCCCGTTGTCCCCACGGTCGACCAACGTATATTCACCGAAGCCTTCGTCAGGTCGAAAAGGATTTCAAAAGAATCGTGTAGGGCCTGCAAAAGTTGCAGTCAATCCCTTAACCTGGCATCCTTTCAATGTTCGCTTTCAGTTGTGCAACCTGCAGACCGAGGGAGACACACTGTTTTCCCTCCATGCACTGATCGGCCTCTTCAGGCTCCAGATGTGTCTTCAGTTCATGGTTGTCCTTTTTCAGGTCCACAATCCAAGCCTTTTTTGCCTCATCATACTCAACGTCCACATCGATGCCGCATGCGCCGATGTCAGGGTAGATTCCTCTGATCTTTTCACACAATTGTTTCTTGTCGTACATGGTATTATCCTCCTTTTCCTGGGATGGTTTGCAAATTTAACCGCACCAAAACAGTCTGAACTGCAAAAGCGAACGTATTCCCCAGACTTATCGGGACTGCGAACGCATCTAAAAAGCGGTCCAATTCCCAATAGTGGATGACTTACCAAAACTTCCGCAAGAACCTGAAAAAAGAAATGGGGTAAAGACTGTATTTATTAAGGAAAAAGACAGTATTTTTGATGAGGCCGGAAGGTAAAAGGCGGGTTACGTCGGAGAGGACAAAGTGGTGAAGGGCTATATGGGGGTGCAGCAGGTCATTTGAGATGGGTTCTATTGTCGTGTCCCAGGAATAAGTTCTATTACTGATACTGGAGCCGAAAGCCTTTTCCGAGCGACATTGAGCTTTTTCGGAGCCGGACTTCAGCTGAGTGGAGCGTTAAGAATCCTAAACTGTTTGAGGGCCTTAGGCCCGAGTTTTAGCGCTCCGGTTGCGCCTGACGGCTTGAACAGAACCACTGTGTGCATGATTTAGCGGAGCGAAGTTGATGTCCCGAAAATGCTCACGGAGCAAGGAAAATGGCTTTTT
>JBFEUB010000011.1:0-33331 GCA_041547605.1 Desulfobacteria bacterium | reverse complement strand
GCCTCGCACTGCCGGGTCTCGGTCTTTCAGGGCTAAAATCAACGGCTCCACGGCTCGCCGATCCCCAATGCTTCCCAACGCTTTTGCTGACTGACTTCGAACGTTCCAATGTGCATCCATCAATGCTGTTATGAGGGGTCCCACGGCGTTAGGATCTTGGATTCGCCCCAAGGCTTCGGCCGCAGTGCTTCTGACATACCATTGCTCCCCAGCATTAGTCAGGATCCCCGCAATCAGATCAACCGCACGAAGGTCTTTGATATTTCCAAGTGCTTTGACTGCATGTCTCCGGATGAGTGAATCTGGATCGGATAACAGATCCATCAGCGGCTCCACAGCGCGCGGATCCCCAATCTCTCCGAGGGCCTCTGCCGACTGCCGCCTGACAAACGGATCACGGCTTTTCAGCGCTGCAATAAGCGGTTTTACCGCTGGTTTGCCAACGCTTACCAAGACGTCAACGGGTTGTCTTCCAAGAGCGTCGGTATACCTTAGCTCGTACCCTTCATCTGCGTAACGGAGAACCTGTTTTTCATCCCAGCCGAGTTCTTTAGCAATCCCTTTTTCATTAAGACCTTTTCTTTGAAGCGCTTTAACCGTCAACAGTTCTGCTTCGCTCTTAGGAATCAGCAGATAACCTTTGGCTTGCATACAAGAAGGAAGACCCTCAGAGGATCCGCACGACGCCTGGTCCGACCGCATCCTCGAATCTGGCGTGTCTTGCTGAAACCAAACTTTTTCTTCAGGATGGAGGCGATACCACACCTTCTTGACACTGCAGGTTGGCAAGAGAATCGCGAGCAGAATTATGGGAAATAACGTGCTTCGACCTAGCATTGGGAAGTGCCATTGAAGCTCTCTACAGCGACTCGACTGCCTTCGACAAGCTCAGGCCCCGAGCACGCCGACGGGGGCTCGTCGAGGTCAAGCTGCAGGGTTAGGAACGCTGTTGCAGTTCAAAAGTGCACCGTGGGGGCATCCTTCACGTTCAGTATTCGGCAGTGGATTCCATTTCCAGCTATCATCACGGGCGTGCGTCTTCTGATGCTTCTGGTAAACCGTGGCTATCTGTTGCAAGGATGAAAGTATAAAGCCCCGTATCGGAAACGGGGCTTTATGTTTGCAATACACCGTTCATGTAGAAGCGTATCCTACTACTTCTTTTTTTTCTTTTTGTCAGCCAGGGCTGCACGAGCGGCTGCTAGCCTTGCGATGGGTACGCGGAAAGGCGAACAGCTCACATAATCGAGCCCGATTTCGTGGCAGAAGGTCACCGAGGCGGGTTCTCCGCCATGCTCCCCGCAGATGCCAATCTTCAGATCCTTGCGCACGGCACGACCGCGATTGACGCCGATTTCCATGAGTTCTCCCACCCCGTCACGGTCAATGGTTTGAAACGGGTCGTCCGGCAAGATCTTCTTTTGCACATAGTCCGGCAAGAAAATGCCCGCATCGTCTCGGGAGTATCCAAAGGTCATCTGGGTCATGTCATTGGTGCCGAATGAGAAGAATTCGGCCTCTTGGGCAATCTGATCGGCGACCAGAGCCGCCCTTGGCACCTCTATCATGGTCCCCACCAGATACTTAAACTTCACCTTGGCCTTCTTCATAACCTCCTGGGCCATCCTGTCGATAATCGCCTTCTGGTCTATGAATTCCTCCTCTGTTCCGACCAACGGAACCATGATCTCCGGAAAAACCTTTATCTTTTCCTTACGACACTTTGCCGCGGCCTCAAAGATGGCGCGGGCTTGCATGGCCGTGATTTCCGAATGGGTGATGCCCAGCCGACAGCCCCTGTGACCGAGCATAGGATTGAACTCAGACAGAAAATCGACCTTGGTGGCCACGGTCTTGACCGGAATGCCGAGGCGGGCAGCCATCTCTTTTTGTGCCGCCTTTTCATGTGGCACAAACTCGTGAAGGGGTGGGTCGAGCAGCCGGATGGTCACCGGGCGTCCGTTCATGGCCTTGAAGATTCCGTAAAAGTCCCTGCGCTGCATGGGCAACAGTTTGCGAAGGGCCTTTTCTCGGCCCTTGGTGTCGTCGGCCATGATCATTTCTCGCATCGCCCAAATGCGATCGCCAAAAAACATGTGTTCTGTTCTTGCCAAACCAATGCCTTCAGCCCCCAATTTGATGGCAACCTTGGCATCTTGAGGCGTATCAGCATTGGTGCGGACCTTCAGTCCTCGCATTTGATCAGCCCAGGTCATGAGCTTTTTGTAACTCGGGTTTTTCTCCGGGCCTGTGGCTATCAGCGGGAGTTTCCCTTCATAGACAACCCCCTTGCTCCCGTTCATGCTGATCCAGTCGCCCTCCTTAAGCACTTTGCCAGAAAAGTTCACGGTTTTTTTCTTCATATCAATGTGGGTAAGGTCGCTACAGCCGACAATACAACACTTACCCCAACCTCTTGCAACCAGTGCCGCATGGCTCGTCATACCGCCCTTGGACGTCAGAATGGCTTGGGCAGGTTTCATGCCGTGGACATCCTCTGGCGAGGTTTCTTCCCGGACAAGGACCACTTGTTCACCCTTGGTGCCGAGTTCTTCGGCCTTGTCTGCAGTGAGTACAATCTGGCCCAGAGCCCCACCCGGCCCGGCCGGGAGGCCGCTGCCGAGCTTCTTTGCTGTCTTTTCCGCCTTGGGATCTATCATGGGATGGAGAAGTTCATCGAGCTGCTCCGGTCTTACCCGGGCCACGGCCATCTCCTTGGTAATCAGCCCCTCTTTGACCATGTCCACGGCCATTTTAATCGCTGCCGGACCATTGCGTTTTCCGACCCGGGTTTGAAGCATGTAGAGGATGCCGTCTTGAATCGTGAACTCAATATCCTGCATATCCTTATAATGCGTATCCAGCTTGCGCCTGAACCCGTCAAGCTGTTTGTAAAGCTCGGGCATGCCTCCCTCAAGCGTCGGCAGGTGTTTGTTTGCCGCCACCTTGGAAACATGGTTGATCGCAAAAGGGGTGCGGATGCCGGCCACGACGTCTTCTCCCTGGGCATTAATCAACCACTCGCCATAGAAATTATTATCACCCGTGGCCGGGTTGCGGGTAAAGGCGACACCGGTTGCGCAATCGTCTCCCATGTTCCCGAACACCATGGTCTGCACGTTCACGGCCGTGCCCCAATCATCTGGGAGCTTTTCAATTCGGCGGTAGGCCGCGGCCCGCTTGCCAAACCAGGAGAGAAACACAGCGTCAATGGCGCCCCAGAGCTGTTGCATGGGATCATCCGGGAAGGGCTTACCAAGGACCTTTTTCACGGCTTTCTTAAACTGGGCGCACAGGCCTTTCCAGTCTTCTGCTGTCAGATCAAGGTCTGTTTGATAGCCCTTTGTTTCCTTTAATTTGTCTATCATGCCCTCCAACTGGGCCCGGATTCCCCGGCCTTCCTCCGGCTCGATCCCTGCCGCCTTTTCCATGACCACGTCCGAGTACATGGCAATGAGACGACGGTAGGCGTCGTACACAAAGCGGGGGTTGCCTGTCTTCTTGATCAAAGTGGGTATGGTCTTCGTTGTCATCCCAATATTCAGCACGGTTTCCATCATACCGGGCATGGAGGCGCGGGCCCCAGAGCGCACACTGAAAAGGAGCGGGTCCTTTGGATCTCCGAATTTCAGGCTCATGAGCTTTTCGACCCTGGCGAGGGCAACGCTTACCTCCTTTTTTAGGCCTGGGGGGTGTTTGCGCTTGTTTCGAAAGAACTCGTTACATGCATCCGTGGTAATGGTGAAGCCGGGGGGCACGGGCATGCCAAGGTTCACCATCTCGGCTATGTTGGCACCCTTTCCACCGAGGAGGCTTTTCATTTTGGCACTCCCATCCGCCTTGCCAGCGCCAAAGAAGTAAACGTACTTGGGTCTGGTTTTCATTCGTGGTGCTCCTTTCTATCAAATTTAAGCGCGTGATAGCTATACAAAGACACCTATGAGGCGTCGAAATTTTCTGGCTAACATATAAGTTGGCCCAAATCAAGCTTTTAAAAGTTGTCCGCCTTGTCATTTGAGAGCCAGCGCCCGTGATGCTCTGCTAGCTTGGTTGCAAACTAGTTGCTAAGTGGCTGACCTTATGGTAAACACAGCATGTGTAATACTCTCGCCACGCAAGGTCGCTCCACAACTGTTTCTGAGTTCTCTTTGTCAATTGGCCACGCTGAAAAGGATGGCTGAAGTCCTTTTTGGTACCGGGGAGATGGCAATTCCATGAGCCTGCCCAAGAGAAATGTGCACGTGTTCATCATCTCCGACGGGACCGGTCTAACGGCTGAGAGAGTGATCAGTGCGGTCCTCGTTCAATTCAGACGGATCCGGCCGATATTCAAGAGATTTCCGTACATCAAGACCAAGGAACAAATAGAAAAAATCTTGACCAAAGCTGAGAGTCTTGAAGCAATCGTTATTTACTCACTCGTGAAGAAAGACCTTCGGGCTTGGATGCGCGGGGAGAACAGAAAAAGGAATATTCACACCATAGACCTGCTTGGACCCCTCTTGAAACGGGTGGGAAGACTCTGGGACATGATCCCGGATTTCCGACCTGGTCTGCTATCTGGAATAGGGGAAGCGTCGATCCGCCTTGCCGAGTCGATAGACTTTACGTTGAGACACGATGATGGTCAGGGCATCGACACACTGGGGAAGGCAGATCTCATTATACTGGGTGTATCCAGGACCTCAAAGACTCCGACCAGTCTCTACCTTTCATGCAACAACGGGTTAAAGGTTGCCAACATTCCCATTGTTGCCAGTGTGGACCCGCCAAAGAAGATCTTTACGCTCAAGAGACGAAAGATCGGACTCACGATTGCACCGGAGAGATTGGCATTTATAAGGAAGAAGAGGCTCAAATACGCCGGGCCTTCGGAGTATACGGATATCAGGCACATCAGAAACGAGCTGGAATACAGTCATAAGATATTCAAGCAGATCAATGGCGTGCAGATCATTGATGTGACGAACAACTCTATTGAGGAGATTGCCAACAAGATTGTGCAGGAGTGATGATGCCCGATGTGCGGTTCCGCATGGTGCGCGATACACGACTCAGGGTGCACGAGTAACCAACACGGAGAAAGGGGATTAGGGACCATGAGCAAGGACGAAATGGTATTGTGGTTCAAAGATCTGGGGAAGGAAGACATTCCGTTGGTGGGGGGCAAGTGCGCCAACCTTGGTGAACTGTTCGGGCGGATTGGCGTTCCTGTGCCTAACGGTTTTGCGCTCTCAGCTTATGCGTACCAAGTCTTATTAGAAAAGACCGGGGCTGGAAAGAAGATCGAGGCCCTCCTGACAGACCTGGATGTGGCTGACATCAAATCCCTGCAAGACGTTTCCCGAAAGATTAGAAAGCACGTTGAGGGCCTATCCATGCCGAAGGAGATCGAAAAGGCGATTCTGAAAGCTTACCAGGCGCTTTGTAAACAGGCTGGCAAGAAGCGTGTGGCTGTGGCTGTGCGGTCTTCGGCAACGGCTGAGGATTTGCCAGGGGCCAGTTTTGCCGGCCAGCAGGATACCTTCCTGAATGTGACTCAGAAGACCCTTGTTAGGAGTGTGCAACAGTGTTGGAGCTCTCTATATACGCCGAGAGCCATTGTTTACCGAAAGGAAAAGGGGTTTTCACACGAAGATGTCCTTATAAGCGTAGCCGTCCAGGAGCTGATTTCTTCTCGGTCATCTGGCGTCATGTTTACGCTGGAGCCGGTCAGTGGCGATACCGATAAAGTCCTTATAAATGCCTCGTGGGGGCTGGGCGAGGCCGTTGTCAGCGGTCAGGTGACCCCAGACGAATACTTGGTGGATAAGACAAGCTTTCGCATTTTGGACAAACGGGTTTCCAAGAAGGACCAGCAGATCGTGTCTGATAAAAAAGGGAGTACCAAATGGGCCGTCGTACCCAAAAGTATGAAAGACAAGCCAGCGTTAAGCGACGAAGCGATTGTGCGCTTGGCAGAGTATGGGGTGCAGATAGAAGCTCACTATGGGGTCGCGCAGGACATTGAATGGGCCGTGGACAAGGAGAACCGGATCTTTATTCTGCAGGCAAGGCCTGAGACCGTACACGTCGCCCAAAAGGGAGTGAAAAGAGAAGAAAGGGGTGATTTTTTGGGAGAAGATATTCTCGTCAGGGGGATGGGTGTCAGTCCTGGCAGGGGGGTCGGTAGAGTAAGAATTATGTTGGAGATCAAGGATATTGCAAATTTCAAAGAGGGAGATGTCTTGGTTACTGAGATGACCACACCTGATTGGGTTCCTGCTATGAAAATCGCCTCTGCCGTGGTTACCAATTTAGGTGGAAAGACTTGCCATGCTGCTATCGTGAGTCGGGAGCTCGGTGTGCCGTGCATCGTGGGGAGCGAAAACGCCACAGAGGTCTTGAAAGACGGCGAACTGGTTACTGTGGACGGGCAAAGGGGTCTTGTTTTTAACGGGGCAGCCGAAAAAGAGGAAATCACGGCAGCGATGGCCCCTGTGGACGTGTCTGCCCAGACAATCACGGCTACGAAGGTGTATGTGAATCTGTCCATTCCAGAGATTGCCAAAAAGGTGGCCCAGGAAACAAATGCAGACGGGGTGGGTCTTCTGAGGGCGGAACACCTCATGCTCAGCATTGGGAAGCACCCGCGGCTGCTGTTAGAAGAAGGCGGAGACCAGGTGATGATCGACACCTTTTCCCGCGGGATCGGACAGGTGGCTGAGGCTTTTTCTCCCGGGCCTGTCGTATATAGATTCCTGGATTTTAAACCGGATGAATTCCTCGAACTGCCCGGTGGAGAAAAGTATGAAAGAGACCACGTAGGCCCCAACCCCATGATTGGATATCGGGGACAATATAGGTACATAAGAGAGGATGACATCTTCAGGCTCGAGCTTCGGGCCATCAGACATGCCAGGGAAACCCTGGGCTATACAAACATCTGGGTAATGCTTCCGTTTGTGAGGACGCTTCGGGTCTTTAGGGAGACAGTCAAGGTCATGGCTGAGGAGGGCTTGGATCATCGGAGGAATCGTGACTTTCAACTCTGGATCATGGTGGAGGTTCCCAGTGCCTGCTTTATGATTGAGGAATTCTGTAAGGAGGGGATAGATGGGGTCAGCTTCGGTACCAATGATTTGACTATGCTGGTCCTTGGCGTGGACAGAAATGACACGTCCGTGCAAGAGCTTTACGACGAAAGGAACCTGGGGGTATTGCGAGCCATCGCATACACGATGGCGATCTGTAAGAAGCACGGCGTGACTACATCCATCTGTGGCCAAGCCCCCAGTGTATATCCCGACTATCTGGAGTTTATGATTCGATGCGGCTGTACCTCCATTTCGGTCAACCCTGACACCGTTGTATCGTCTAGACGAAGTGTGGCCATGCTGGAGCAAAGAATCCAGCTGGAGAAGGCCCTGGGCCTGGTATCCAAACCAAGGATAGCGAAAATTCCCATGGAAGATATCTTCTTCTGGAGGTCTGTCGAGGACTAAATCGTGCGGAATAGCTGCAGAGGGCTCATAGACTACATTGCCTTCCACTATCGTTGCGTGGCTGAGGCGGGCATCGGTCATTTTCCTGATGTGGCTTTGGCTTTGGCAAAGAGGGGGATTCGCATCTTTGCTTCTGACATCAGGTCGTTTCCGCACAATGGGCTGAAAATCATTCAGGATGATATTACAGCACCGGACCTGCGTCTATACAAAGGGATAGATCTTCTCTATTCCCTGTGGCCGCCTCCAGAACTCGTGCCCTACATGAACCGGCTGGCCAGACAGCTTTCAGCCGATTTGATTGTCAAGCCCTTGGCTGCGGAGTACCCAGGGGGACAATTGGTGCGTTGCAAGAGCAGCACTTTTTTCTTGTGGAAGTTTTCATGAAAAAGAAAAAGGTTAAGACAAGAAAAAGACAGCCAGCTGAGAGAAAAGTCATTTACCTGGTTGGGGAAGGAACAGGAGAGACGATCAACAAGATTGCCCGGGCGTCTCTGGCCCAGTTTAGCCGTGAAAAAGTTGAGATAAAAAAGTTCTTTATGCTTGAAGATGAAAAACAGATTACAGATATTGTTCGGCATGCAGCACAGGATAAGGCTCTCGTGGCCTTTAGCATCGTCCATCCGCCCTGGAGGAATTTCTTGATCGACGAAGCCACAGCCGCGGGGATATGGGCCATTGATGTTATCGGTGATTTCATTGTGCAGTTATCCATCTTTTTGAAGGAAAAACCCATGGCCGTCCCTGGACTACAGTACATTCTGGACGAAGACTACTACCGACGAATCGAGGCAATTAACTTTGCCGTCAAACATGACGATGGAAAGATGCCCGAGGGGCTGAAACATGCTGATCTCATTCTGGTGGGTCTTTCTCGAACTGGTAAGACCCCCCTGGCGACTTTCCTCGCCAACCAGGGATGGAAGGTAGCCAATGTGCCTCTTCATCCAGACATGACCGCTCCAAAAGAGCTATTTGAGGTAGATCAGAAAAGAGTGTTTGGGCTGACCATTGGTGTTGAAACCCTGGTGAAACTCAGAGAGGGACGACTGAAGCAATTGGGCCTGGCGCCTTACGCGAAGTACGCTGACCCGGTGACAATTGCGGACGAGATCGAGTGGTGTGGCGAGGTCTTCAAAGAGAATCCGCGCTGGCGCGTTTTGGATATCTCAAACAAGGCCATTGAAGAAGCGGCTGCAAGTATTCTGAGTGCTTACCAGAATGGGAAGAAGCCCTCCTGACCGGCTTACTTCCCGTCCGCCCCGTGCTGTTGTGATGCAGAACCGCCTTCCTTAACGGCACAGAGGTTAACATATTACAATATCTAGTCCCTGCAGGGGCTTTCATACAGCCCGTCCTGCTGCCACCTTTCAACAAAAGCCTCTGTGACTGAAATGTCAACGCCTGCCCTGTGTGCGGTCTCCCTCAGAAGCTTCATGGTTGCATGCACTTCTGGCGCTTGGTCTATCAGGGCAAATACCTAGGCACTTCGTTTCCAGCTGCTTATCGCCTATTTATCCTGGCCGAGCCTCGCATATGCATGACCCATGGAGAACAGATCGTCTGCTATGCCTTTAAAAAAGCCGAGTTCACGATCGATAGACAGGGCCTTTTCAAAGGAAGCAATAGCATCACTCGGCCTACCGCTCTCAAGCATGAGGTTGCCGAAGGCGAAGTGCAGGGAAGCCATTCCCATCGGATCAAGGCTGCGTGCCTGCTTTAGGCAGTCGGTGAGAACCTCTTCGGCGGCCTCGTATGCCCCCATTTTAGTCAAGAGAACACCCTTATTCTGAAGTATTGGGACTAGCAGGCGGTCCTTTGAGCCGGCCGGAAACATTTGCACGGCCTCTTCGAGTACTTGCTCCGCCTTGTCCAGGTCTCTTGCACGGATGAACGTGGCAGCCTTGTTGGAGAGGGCCTTGACAGCTCCTTCTCGGTCATTCAGGTCTAAATATATGGCAAAGGATGCATCAAAGAACGAGAGGGCTTTCTCATAGTTACCGGTTATCCTGTAAATCGTTCCAATATTGTTGAGGCTCATGGCCACGCCGTCCAAAACATCGGAAGCAGAGTAAAGCTCATAGGCCTTGAGGAAAAACTCATGTGATCGTCCGTAACAGCCCTTCTGGTACCACTCAAGACCCTTTTTCATCTCTCTGCCACCTGCGCTCAGATGCCGAGGGATTTGTTTAGCAGGTTGACCGAGGGCGCAGGAGAAAAGGAAAAATGAAAAAAAGGTGACCAAAAAGAGGCCAGCCTTCTTGACGTTTCCTGCAGTAGGCCCCACGGAATTCTGGGCCGCAACCAAGTTTGCCATGCTTGGATGCACTCGCCACGGCTTCAGAAAGCTGCCCCAATAGCGCACACTTTTGCCGTTCATCTTCTCAATCCCGTGTCAATATCTTCAACTTCGGGCTCAGGAGGAAGATTAGGCCGTATCAGAAAACTCTTCTGAACAGATTGAACAACCTTATCGACCTCCTCCACGCCGTCTCTTATTTCCTGGGTCCCGTGTCTCGTTGTTTTTGTGATTGCGGGAAGGTCTTGACTCCCCTTTTCTATGTTGGCCAGTATCTGCTTGATCACATTCATGCTTTTCTTAACGTCGTCAATGATGTCAGGGGTCTTTGCAGTTGCATCTTCAACGTTTTTAAGGATTCCGTTTACATGGTTGAGTTCTTCATAAATTCTTTGAAGCAACTCCTCGGACTGTATCAATCCACCTAAAGAACCCTTTCCATCTCTAATTTCGCGGGTGACCGCCTCTATGTTAGCCATTGCTTGGGCCACGCTTTCCAGCGCAGCGTAGAGTGGCCCCTCTGGGTTCCGCAGGTGCTCCACCATTTCAGAGATGGACTGAACGCTTTTTACAAACATCTTTGCGGTTTTTTCCACCTCAAACTCTGTCATAATGTCGTCGAATGATTTTTTTGCCTGAGATGGAATAATGCCATTCTCAGGAATGGGCAATGCCTGCCGTGTTCCCGGTTTTAGGGATACGTATTCAGACCCGATGAACGTCGGGCTTTCAACAATTGCCACAGAATCCGTTTTTATTCTGGGCGCATAGTCCTTGAGGATGGCCAGTTCTACTTTGACTTTATCCCCCACAAGTTTCACGTTTTTTACCTTGCCTATGTCCGCATTGAAGAGTTTGACCCGGGCATTCTGACTGAGATTGTATGCTTCGTCAAAAACCGTGTAATACGTGATGTAGGTCTTAAACCAGTCCTTTCCCCTCCCAATCAAGACTACAATCGTTAAGAGTAGTAGAACCATAATGACCATGAAGGTTCCGACAATTTTTTCTTTCACGTCAAAACTTATTCTCATGCCTCTATTGCTCCGGCCTTTCCAACCAGTCGAAACTGGATTGAGCTATGCCACTTTCTTGCCAGAAGCAAAGCTGGTCACTTTACCCCTGTCAATAGTTATTCTCTTATTGGAGAATTCATTTGTGAAACTCTTGTCTACGGAGAAAAATATCAGTGCGCGACCCTTTTTGATGAGGTCTCTCAAAATGCTTTTCAGGGCTTCAAAACTCTTTGTTCTCAGAAAAGCTCTGGGCCTATAAATCAAAACAATGTCAGGATCCTTTGAAAGCTCCCGCACAATCACAAAGAGTCTTTGTTCCTCAGGATCGAGCTGATGCGGTTTGACATCGAGCTTTTCCCCCAACTCAAAAATCGTGCAGAGTTCCACGAGTTCCACTGGCATGGCAATGGTGGTTGAATCTTCCAAATAGTATCTCATGAGCATGAGATTATCACGCATTGAACGGTTAGTTATGAACGTTGCGTCTGGCGCTACATAGCCTGTCTTTCGCTTATAACCAAGAAGTTTTCTGTAATCTGAGAGGTCCAATTCCTCTCCCTTGTACAAGAAGCGACCACTCTCCGGAGGCTCAAGGGTGGCTAAAGCCCTCAGAAGATGGCGTGCGGCATCGGGTGAGTCTGTCACAATTGAACAGGCATCTCCTCTCTCCAAAATGAGGTCGAAGTTTCTCAAGCCGTTTTCACCGGCGAATGCTTCAAGCATGTAATCGGACAGCCTGATCAGTTCTGAAGCCATATTCTTCGTGAGCTAGATGTATATCTAAACGTAAAAGATGATGGAGATGATGGTGTTTATGAAAAGACAATATAAGAAACATTCAACAGCCGCTTTGGAAGTTTCCGGTGGGATTTCAGTGATGGCCCTTTTTGCTCGGAAGCCACGGTAAAGGGTGGTGACCGTGATAGTGAATCCGAAGAAAATAGCCTTGACAATGCCAACCGTGATATCAGTTCCGGATAGGGCTTTCCCTATCTCTTCCAGAAAGTTTTCCACAGCAATGTCGGTGACGGTCCATGCAATTGCATACCCGCCAAGTATGGCCACCATATCAAAGATAAAGAACAGACACAATATGGCCACCGTAATGCCCATGAGTCTCGGGAGACAAATGACGTGAACAGGGTCGATCCCCTGCATTTCCAGTGTTTCCAGCTCCCCTAGAATTTCCATATAGCTCGTCTCAATGGTGACGGCAACGGCTGTCCGTAAGATGACAATTAAGGCCGTAAACAGCGGTCCCAATTCCCGAACAATGAGGATGACGATGAGCTCACCAAGTACGAATCTGCCCTCAATGGTTCCAAACTGCCTTGTGAGTTGTATGACGATCATGCTTCCAGAGATCAATGCAATGAACAGAACCACGGGTAGGGCTTGTACGGCCGTGAAGTAGATTTGCTCGGCAGTGAATCTCAAAACGATTCTATTGCCGGCTCGGGGTCGTTTGAGGAGAAGACCAGCAATTCGGTTCGTAAACGCGAAGAGATTGAGCACGTGGTTGACGCTATTGATCGTGCGTCTTCCAATGGCTTGTACCAAACTGCCCATGTCGTCCTGTCATGGTTGGGGGTTCTGCTCCAATTGGTCTCCCCTGGCGGTCACTTAGACGTTCGGACAAAGCCCAAAAAACCGGGTTTGCCCCGGAGTGCGCATCGCACGCATGGAGAATTGCGATGATGGCTGACAAAAGACTGGCGTAATGTTCACGGTGCAAGGTGCCAAGGGAGAAGCATTTTGCCTTATGTCGAAGGCCTGGCATCCAACCAGTTTCTTAGACCCAGAGTACTTCTATAGCCAATTCTTCAAGAAGCCATCTCAAAAATGCGTCTGACGCCCCATGGCGGCGTTGCGACTCGGCTCAAAATGCTCACACACTAAGGTGTTATGCTGCACTTTTTCGCCGCCCCGTGCCTTGATCCATCTATACCCTTCAGCGAATGGGAATAGAGCGTGCGAGACGCCCCCTCACGTTCCCATATCCCAAGAACTCAGATACCTTTTTTGCTCACGTGTGAGGGTGTCAATGGCTATGTTCATCGAAGTCAGCTTCTCTCTGGCGATCATCTCATCGATCACGGATGGGACTGGGTATACGTCAACAGGAAGCCCTTTTTTTTGCTTTACCATGTACTCGACGGAAAGTGCTTGGTTGGCGAAGCTCATGTCCATGACGCTGGGGGGGTGCCCCTCTGCAGCTGCAAGGTTTATTAAGCGGCCGTCTCCCAGAACATTGATCCTTTTGCCGTTTTTTAAAAGGTGCTCCATCGTAAAAGGCCGGATTTGTCTTTTGCTTTTGGTCATTCGCTCGAGTGATGACAAGTCAAGTTCTACATTGAAGTGCCCCGAGTTGCAGACGATGGCGCCATCCTTCATGACCTTAAAATGGGCTTTACTGATCACATTGACGTCGCCGGTCAAGGTGCAGAAAATGTCACCGATTTTGGCGGCCTCCTTGATAGGCATCACTGAGAAACCGTCCATGACGGCTTCAAGGGCTCTTAATGGATCTACTTCTGTCACAATTACGTTGGCGCCCATACCGCGAGCGCGCATGGCCACGCCCCGGCCGCACCAGCCATAACCGCATGCCACAAATCGTGATCCAGCAAGGAGACGATTGGTCGCGCGGATAATCCCATCTATGGTGCTTTGTCCAGTGCCGTATCGGTTGTCAAAGAGGTGTTTGGTGTTGGCATCGTTTACTGCGATAATCGGATATTTGAGCACACCCGCGGCTGCCATGCTTCTGAGACGGATGATCCCTGTTGTGGTCTCTTCCGTGCCACCCCTCACAAAATCCAAGAGTTCTCTCCGTTCAGAGTGCAGTGTGGAGACAAGGTCAGCTCCATCATCCATAGTGCACGTCGGCTTCAGGTCAATGACCGCATTGATATGGTCATAATAGGTCTTATGGTTTTCGCCTTTGATGGCAAAGACTGGTATTCTGTCATACTTTACCAGGGATGCTGCCACATCATCCTGCGTACTCAGGGGATTAGAAGCACACAGTCTAACCCTGGCACCAGCGGCCTTGAGCGTTTGCATGAGGGCCGCTGTCTCTGTCGTCACATGAAGACAGGCGCCAAGACGTATCCCCTTTAAGGGCTTTTCCTTTTCAAATCTGGCCTTAATGCGATCCAAGACCGGCATGCTTTGTTTGGCCCACGCAACGCGCAGTTTTCCCTGTTTCGCCAGTCTTGGGTCCTTAATGTCATATTCCATTCAAACCTTCCTTTCCTCTCTCATTTCCTTATATGCTCCTTCTCTGCTACTTCTCCAGTCAACCACTGCCCACACGTCAACGTTTGGACCGCACTGCCTTCTTCCTGGGCTTCTTTATGCCAGCCTTATCTTTCAGTACGTCCACCATATTGGTCTTCTCCCACGTAAAGTCTGGATCGTTGCGGCCAAAGTGTCCATAACAAGCTGTCTTCTTGAAGATTGGCCGCAGGAGGTTCAAGTATTCAATGATCGGTGCCGGCCTGAGGTCAAACACCTCGTTGACAATATTGCAGAGCCGTTCTCGGGAGACCGCTTGGGTCCCAAAAGTGTCAACGAGAACGGAAACAGGCTGGGCTACACCGATGGAATAAGCCAGTTGCACCTCACATTTTTTGGCCAGCCCTGCCGCTACAATATTTTTGGCAAGGTGTCTTGCCATATAAGAGGCGCTCCGGTCGACCTTGGACGGGTCTTTGCCTGAGAAACAGCCACCCCCGTGACTCCCCTGGCCACCGTAAGTATCCACAATGATCTTTCTGCCGGTCAGACCCGCATCTCCCATGGGTCCCCCAACCACGAAGCGCCCGGTCGTATTGATAAAATATTTGGTGTCTCCATCTATCATTTTTTGGGGCACAACCTTCTTTATGACTTCCTCGATGATGGCCTCTTTTAATGCAGAATAAGAGATGTCCTCCCTGTGCTGTGCTGCAATTACAATGGCTTCCACGCGTTTTGGCTTGCCATTTTCATATTGAATCGTGATCTGCGACTTGCCGTCAGGGCGAAGAAAATCGAGTGACCCGTTCTTACGCACCTGTGCCAGACGCATTGTGAGTTTGTGTGCGTAGCATATAGGCATAGGCATCAGTTCGGGGGTTTCGTCGCATGCATAGCCAAACATTAGCCCCTGATCGCCGGCTCCTTGTTCCTTGAAAAGCCCTTTTCCGTTCACACCCTGCGCGATATCAGTAGACTGCTGATCAATGCTGGTGATGACCGAGCAGGTCTCCCAGTCAAAACCCATCGTTGATGAATTGTAGCCTATGTCTCGGATCGTGTCTCGGCAGATCTGGGGCATATCCACATAACAGGTCGTCGTGATCTCTCCGGCTATAAAAACGAGGCCGGTGGTCACAAGGGTTTCACACGCCACGCGACCCTTTTTGTCCTGCTCCAAGATGCTGTCCAGGATGGCGTCCGATATCTGGTCGGCCACCTTGTCAGGGTGTCCTTCGGTCACCGATTCGGAAGTGAATAGGTAATTTTTCTTAGTCATCTGTCCTCCTTAATTTTGTTATTTTGATCCATAAGGATGATCGAGGGTTCAAATCCTTCAGCATGTTTATCATCCATGGTCGTAAAACAGGTTATGATAATGAGGTCACCCGGCGCACCTTTGCGAGCCGCTGCCCCTTTGAGGGCAATGGTTCCTGAGCCCGCGGCTTCCTCTATGGCATAGGTCTCGAATCGCTCGCCATTGCTGAGGCTGTAAACCTGAACCATTTCATAAGGCAAGATGTTGGCTGCCTTCATCAGGTCAGCGTCGATTCCCAGGCTCCCTTCATAGTTCAGGTCAACCTCGGTTACCGTGGCCCGGTGGATCTTTGATTTGAGAAAAGTACGAATCATAAGTATTACTACATATTGCTGATTGAACTGAAACAGCGAGCGCATTCCCTGTCCGTACCCGTCGGGGCCGTAGCGCGCTTCGATATTAAGAGTGAGAAGCATAAATCGTGCATCTTCAATCGTCAATCTTTCATCGGTTTTAGTATTGCATTGTCTATCAAACGCGTTTTACCTACCCGCACAGCCAGGGCCATCAGGGTTGGTGCCTCTACACGGTCCACGCCTTCGAGGGTTTCTGGGTCACATATTGCGATATAGTCAATTTGCACATGAGGCTGAGAGCCGATGAACTCTGACGCGCCATGGATGAGTTCTCCGGCAACCGTTATCCCTTCAGCAAGGCTATCCTGGGCCTGTTGAAGCGACTGAAAAAGAGACCCTGCAGAGCGCCTTTCTTCTTCAGAGAGATAGGTATTCCTGGAACTCATGGCTAGCCCGTCGGATTCCCGCACAGTCGGGACCCCGATAACCCTGATGTCGAGATTCAAATCACGCACCATGCGCCGGATTATGACCAGCTGCTGATAGTCCTTTTCCCCAAAAATGGCCACCTGAGGTCTGACAATATTAAAGAGCTTTGTTACCACTGTGGCAACACCGCGAAAATGGCCCGGCCTTGACGGGCCGCAAAGGTGCCGAGGAAGCATCTCCAGATCGACATAAGTCTGACAGCCCTCCTCATACATGGCCTTGGCCCGTGGAGCAAAGATCACATCGACTCCCACAGACTTGGCCAGGGTCACGTCTCGGTCCAAATCTCTAGGATAGTCCTGAAAGTCTTCTGTAGGACCAAACTGGGTAGGATTGACAAAGATACTTGCGATCAGAGTGTCCCCATGTTTTCGTCCCTCGCGCATGAGTGCCAGATGACCCTCGTGCAAACAACCCATTGTGGGGACGAAAGCAATGGTCTTGCCGGCATGCAGCAGGCGGGCTGATTCTTGCTGCATCTGATCTATGGCCGAAATGGTTAGGATTTTCGCCTCCACACATAAAAAATTTTAGGTTAATCCATAGTGTTCCTTATGTCAATATACCTTATTTCTCAAATGCGCGATTTGTTGCGCCAAAAAGGTACTTCATAAACCGATCAATTGCGCCAAGGAGGATTGATGTGTTACATAAAAGGTATATATTTTTACGGAACTATCTGCAAAAAGTAAGGTTGAAAAGATCTTCAACCGCGTTTGCTCACTATTGGTTTGGAAATTGTTGAGAGTTCTAAGCGCATTTCGTTAAAATTGTGACACGAAGTGAAGCTCTGCGCTAAACTCGGGCTTCGCCCTCAGACAGTCACAATTTTTACGCTCCATATCGCTAAGAACTTTTGGCAAGAATTTCCAAAAAGCCGTTCGCAAAGGCGTTAAAGATCATTGCCAGGAGGTTACCTTGTTTTTGGAGACAGGCCCGTATTTTTAAAGTATCGCCAAAAGATTTCTATCACAAATCATCAGGAGACGGACAGACCGATGAGCGATTGTAGATTTCGATTGGAACGCCTCGCGTTACGGCCATTCGTGGTTTTGTTCATAGCAATACTAATTATTGTTTCGCCTTTCAATAGGCACGCATATTCCAAAACAGATCCAGGTCCTGAACGTCAAAACACTGCCGATATTCTAAACAGCCCACAGATCGACCGCCTCATCCCTTCGAAACCCGATGATCTGATCGTCGTGTTAAGAAACGGACTTACTATCATGATCCGTGAATCTCACGGATCCACGGTGGTTTCATCTCGGGTATTGGTCAAGACTGGATCCATCTACGAAGGCGAGAGGATGCAAGGTGGGCTGTCTCACTACCTAGAGCATGTCGTCGCAGGCGGCACGACCTCCAGGCTGACTGAAGCGCAGATCAGGCAGCGTCTTCAGGCAATAGGTGGGGTCACCAACGCATATACGGGCTATGAGCATACTGTCTATTTTATCAAGACCACGCGGACACACTATCAAGAGGCCCTTGAACTGCTTTTGGGCTATACAACCGACTGTCAATTTGATGAAACTGAATATCAGAGGGAAAAAGGTGTGATTTTGCAAGAGCTTCAGATGGGGGAAAATGATCCGTCCCGGCAACTATGGTACACATTTATGAAGACAGCATATCGAGAGCATCCTGTCCGCTACCCGGTAATCGGCGAAAAGGAGATCTTTCTTAAAATGGATAAAGAGGACCTCTTAGCCCATTATCGCCGGTGGTATACTCCGGACAACATGGTTGTTTCAGTGGCTGGAGATGTTGACAAAGTGGAGGCGCTCAGCACAGTGCTTGATATTGTCGGCACTCTCGAACCCGCTTCAAATCCCCCGTATGTTTTTGCGGCTGAACCGGCCCAGTTCGCGCGGCGGAGGGTGGAAAAGAGCATGTCTGTCGCGAGAATGGCACAGGCTCAGCTTGGGTTTCGAACCGTGTCTTTGACCCATCCAGACCTATATCCCCTGGATGTGCTGGCTGTTATTATGGGCGATGGCCGTACTTCAAGGCTCTATCAGACAGTGCGAGACGAGAAGGGCCTCGTTCTTTCCATTGGAGCGTGGAGTTGGACCCCAACTTTCGCAGAAGGCCAGTTTCTTGTTTCTATGGATCTAGTGTACGAAGATCTATCCAAGGCGATTCATGCTGTGTGGGAGGAGATCTCAGAAGTTCAGAAAAACCCGGTGAGCGAGCAGTCTTTGAAACGGGCCAAGAACAAGATCGTGGCGGATCACATCTACGGTCAGGAGTCTGTGCAAAATCAGGCCAGACAACTTGCCTTGGATTGGGTAGCCACGGGTGATCCTTATTTCAGCGATAATTACGTTGCGAAGATCCAAGAGGTAACCCCTGCAGATGTGATGCGAGTAGCCAAGGAATACTTTCAAAGGAACCATATGACCGTTGCGATCGTCAAGCCAAGCGAGACACCATCGAAAATGGAGGCGTCGGCGTTGCCGTCTCCTGGCTTGCAGGGAAGCGTTCAGAAAATCGTACTGCCAAACCAGATGACCCTTCTTTTGAAAAGAAACATGACTGTTCCTATTGTTGACTTAAAGCTCATGACAAAAGGAGGACTACGATTTGAACCGGTCGATAAGCCTGGGCTCTCTCATTTTATGGCTTCCCTTTTAACCAAGGGGACCAAGAATCGATCCAAGGCCGAGATCGCCAAGGCCATTGAAGATGTCGGGGGATCCATCGAATCAACTTCTGGATACAATGCGGTGAGTGTCTCCGTTTCCGTGTTGAAAGAACACTTCGATCTCGCTTTAGACTTACTTTCCGATGTGGTTCTCCGCCCTACATTTCCAGAAAAAGAGATTGAAAAGCAGCGCAGAGAGACGCTCATGGCTATCGAAAGACTCGATGAGGACTGGACCACAGAGATTACCCGACTCATCAAGCGGCATTATTACCGGAAGCACCCTTACCGAAATGATGTGATCGGCTCAGCCAAAGCCGTGGATAGCTTTTCTCGCGAAGAGATAAGCAATTTTTATGCGTCGGTCGTGATGCCGAATAATGCGGTGTTAGCGATCGTCGGAGACATCGATGATGAGACAGTCATGACCCATGTTGAAAAGGCCTTTGAAAACTTTCAGCCTGGCATTTTGGAACAGCCCATTGTCGAGATGGAGACCCAGAACATTGTACGGGACGAAAGGTTTGAGATATTCAACGAAAAGACCTCTGCGGCTATTGTCGTAGGGTACAACGGGCTTACACTCGCTGACCATGACCGCCCAGCAGTGGATGTGCTGGATGCCATTATTTCGGGGGTCGGATATCCCAGCGGGTGGCTCCACGAGGCTTTGAGAGGAGGGGACAAAAGCCTGGTTTATGTTGTACATGCCTATCCGGCTTTTGGGATAGATGGGGGGTATTTCGGGGTCATGGCCCAGACTACTCCAGACAATTATGAGACGGTACGCAAGATTATTCTGGATCAGATGGCCTTGATTCAAAACGTGGAGGTGGACAGTACGACCTTGAAGCAAGCCAAAAGTATGTGCATTACGGCGCACGAGGTTGGCCTTGAAACAATCGCGTCTCAGGCTTCCAGTCTAGCGCTCAATGAGATCTTGGGATTGGGCTATGATTATGACGGGAAGTATCCCGACTTTATTAAGGGCGTTCGTGCGGGGGACGTCCTGCGTGTGGCGAAGAAACTTTTTCGGCACCATCTGATTGTAGCAACCAAGCCAAAAGGCCAGTAGAGTTCGTTCACTTTAAGTCCTTCGAATTTTTGCTCACTCTTATTTCTGCCCCACGAAGCATCCTAAGTACTTTTGGATGATCCCGGCATAGAATTCGATCCCTTCTTCGTCTTCGGCCCCCCTGATTCCTTTGAAAGTAAAAAATGTCAGTCCGTTTTCGTAATTGATTTGCGAAAGAGCCTCGGTCCTTTCGATTTCTTTTTGCTTGTGTAGCTGATTTCCTAATGCCCGGATCTTCTTTAGCATCTCTTTCTTCACCAGGTCACCGCGATTGTACACTTTTAGTGCCCTGAGCACTACCCAGTAAGATTCAAAATAGGTCTTGAGGAAGCTTGCAAAACACAACAACTTCCGGAAACCTGCTGCTGTAATGTTATACGTATCGGGCAGAGTGGGATGAGGCATAAGTATGGCATCATTAATAAAGGCTTTTAGGGTTTTTCTGACTATATATTCAGGAGTTCTGTCCGCATCATAGGCAAATTCATACTTAAAGAAATCCTGCAAAAATTCGTAGTCCGAGTGCAAGGCCGATGCCGAGAATTGAAACGCGTCATAGGAGAGAATCGCCAGGGCAGTATATGCCGCGGGAACAAAAAAATGAATGCAGTTGTTCTTGTAGTATTCAAGGTTTAGGCGTTTGTTTTCCAAGACCACATACCATTTCTGATCGGTGGCCGTGTCATCTTGTTCTTTTATTCTTTGTCTATCGATGAACTTTCGATCGCAATACATGGCTAACACGCTGTCCACAGCATTGTGCGGATCCCCGATGTTCTCTGACAAGCGGGCCTTTTGGACGATTAAATAGCTCAGGTAAGTCTCTACATAGACCATAAGCTCTTCTTGACTGAAACGCGGTTTGGGGTAATTGAGAACAGCAGAGGCTGTGAGTGCCTGGGCTGTGACCACCGATATGCTGTTAATGGCATTGATAATCCGATGTGAGAGGTTGCGGCCCATAGCCTGGAATTCAGCTTGGTCCATAGCCTGGAACGCTGGGTTGGCTGCGGACACCAATGCCTTGAGTGAAATTGGCTCAGCAAATTGAACATATATACGTCCATATCGCTTTTTCAAAACCTTTCGGGCGCGAATCAGTTCCCAGAAGCTTTCTTGCTTCTTCTTAAGTCCTTCCAATTCCTTTAAAATCGCGCTTTCTTCCAAAAGGCGATCATATCCAATATAGACCGGTACAAATATCAAATCGCGACAGACATTATTCTTATAGGCGTCCATCAATATGGAAACCAAACCTGTCTTCGGAAGGACGAGCTTTCCCGTTCGACTTCGTCCCCCCTCAATAAAGAACTCGATATTCAGACCCTGTTTAATCAACATATGCACGTATCTTGCAAATACGGCCGCGTACAGTTTTGCCCCTCGAAAAGTGCGTCTGATAAAAAAGGCGCCACTTTTCCTAAAAAGGGTTCCTATGGGCCAGAAGGCAAGGTTGCGACCGGCGGCTATATGGGGACTTGGCATATTATTGCGAAATAGGAGATAGTTAAGGATCAGGTAGTCAAAATGGCTCTTGTGACAGGGAACAAAGACCAGGGGGGCGTTTGTGGCTGCGATTTTTACCCGGTGCAGGCCTTCCATGTCGAGTGTGACCCCTTCAAACATGGTCTTCCATATCCATCCAAAAATAGTGACAAGGGTCTGAACCAAGCCTACACTGTAATCCGCCGCGATGTCATCTAAATAGCCATCGGCCTCCTTATAGATTTCACTGATATCCCTGTTTTGCGATTCAGCATACTGCTTCATAAAAGCTCGAAAACGTTCATCTCTTAGTATGAGTTCTTTTAGTTCGTCTGGTGTTTTGAGAACCGGCCCGGTGATGCTCTGACGATGGCGATGCATCCGGTCCAGCAGCGTGTTTCGGAGGCTGAATGAGAGCGGTTCAAGGTCTCGGTTCTGGTTGTTAGGCTCCTGAAGGAATTCCTTCAGGTTGACTGGATGAGAAATTTCGACCAAGGCCTTTTGAGGGGCACGCAAGATAACTGTCCATCGTCGCAGCCGACCCGGGTTTTCCTCACTCCCAAAGATTATGTCCACAAGATTTCTGGGAGGATGGTGAGGCCTTTTAGTAAAAAGCAACCATTGTGGGACGATGTAAATCGGACGATCAATGGAACGCTGGACCTCAATAAGATACTTGAGAGGGTCTTGCTTGGCCTGCACAAAGTGCTGATGGAAACCTTTGGGATCGACCAGTGACAGTAAGGCGGCTGATCCTGCTTCCATTTGGCGCTTCAAAAAACCCGACGTGTAAGGATCTGGAAAGGTTCCGTACCTGAAGAGATGATCCAAGTGGGCCAAGACAACACGAGCTATCCTCGAGATCTTCTGCCAAAGGAAGATCCTGTATCCAAAACCGATTTCTGGAAACGGCATCTCTTCTTTCTTATAACGGATGTGATAGAAGAGGTATTCAAAGCGGCTTTTATACTTCGCGGCGTAAACGATAATCCCTTTTCTGGACAGTGTTTTTAGGAATCTCGTCTGAGTCGGGTTGATATAGACGTCGGAAAACAACGACTTCAGAATCAGGGATGACAAAAAACCCGATTCCTTTGGTAGATTACAGGTGTAATGATCGTGATGGCCCCGAAGGGCAGCGTCCACCCATTTTCTGATTTTTTCCTTTATCCGTTGAGGCAGTCCCACAGGTTTCCGTCTCTGCATTTAAGGGTGTCGTCGCAAATGGGCCCCGCTTTAGGCGGAATGGAATGCCGGAATGGCAGGTTCAGAGGCAGCTGGCATAAAGACCGGAGCGCAAGGTGGACGAACAAAAATCTTATCGTGAGTGTGTTGCCTCGGGGCTAATACGACCTCTTCAACATCCGACAGGATCAATCATGGTCTCAGGTCATGGTCGAAGACAAGAGAAAGTGTTTTCTGGAAATTACAAATAGTTACAAAGCACACATCTGCGATGGTTGATCCGGGATGATAGCACAATTTTTTTCTGTGTCAATTTGAAAATAGTATGGTATAAGCGGTCTTCTATGGCGAATATCGGAGACGTTGTTTTAATCTACCACGAAGAACAACCAGCTTTTTTTGCCCGTATCGAAGATATCTCGGCTGATCCAAAGCGGGATTGGTATCAAGTCAGGCTCCTTGTGCTCCAGATCCCCTTGACGGAAACAACCTGGAAACTCAGAGAGGAATATATCAACGGGGAAACCTTTACAATGAGCGGAGAAGTTATTAGGATGGAGAAAGTTAGAGGAGTGGAACGGGAGGCGTCCCAAAGTGTGTCATCGGACAAGGATTTCGGAGAAACGCATGGGGGTAACAATAGCAAAGTGATATCGATTTTGGACCGAAAAAGGTCATGACAAGCATTTTTGTGCTTGATTTGCTTGTCGGCTTATGTTACGGAACCTCGAATGTGACTTGAACTTATTTGAATATATAATAAAAAGGAGGATGGTGTAACATGAAGACATTAATTGGGGGAGCGGCTGCGGCGGTTCTGGGCATTATTGGTTTGGCAGTATGGTGGAAACCCTTCCTGCAGCTCTTGGCGGGTGCCATTCCGTTCGCTCTGCTGTCGGGCGGCGCGTTGGCAGTCTATCTGGGATTTGACGAACTGAAAGACACGTGGAAGACCAAAGAGGAGGATTTTGGTACTTCCGTAAACAAGGCAGAGGTTCACGAGTATAAAGAAGAGGTTGACAAGTTGAAGAAAGAGGTTGAGGATCTGAAGGCAGGAAAAGAGGAGAAGAAAGCAAAGAAATGAGGGCCTTTTCCACCCGCATTTCCTGTAACACTTGAGATATCCAAACATAGCAGAATGATATAGTACGACTTCATGTAAGACATTGCAGATATATTTAGATTAGAAGAAAGGCTTCATGCCTGGGGCATGAAGCCTTTTGGTTTTTGATGCGTGTCCCGGCGCTGGCACAATCTTACATCTTGCGGCTTTTACGGGCTGCGGGGCCTCTGACTGCCTCTCGCGCCAGACGGTCTGCGCGTTCATTGTCATCAATACCAGCATGGGCTTCAATTTTGAGGATTCTAAAGTCCTCAAACCTACCCATCAGTTTCCTGATAGTCGCCACGAGCTTTTCATTTCGTTTCGGCTTCCATCCGAGAGACAACAGGCCCAAGCAGTACTGGCTGTCCGTATAGAGTCGTACCGGTATTTCAGTTGTGTGGATCGCCTTGAGCGCGGTCCTGATGGCGGTCAACTCAGCGACATTATTGGTTGCGATCCCGATGTGTTTGGATATCTCCTTTTCATGGGGGCCATAACGCAGGACTATGCCTATGCCCGCTGGACCAGGGTTACCGGCAGAGGCGCCATCTGTATAAACCACAATAGTGTTTGGGGGGAATCTATCATCAAGATCATTGTGATCTTCGGATAAGGAAGGCTTGTGCTCAGGCTTGGGACCCTTTTGTCTTAAGCGTTTAGGATCGATCGGCTGCACCGCGTCTTTCGGAACCCAATATTCGTGATCCTGATCAAGTTGATACTTTATCAACAACTTGTCGTCGTGAACCACAGGTTGTTGCCCGTCGTTCACATGAAGCCATACCTTATGTCCTTTGAACATCATGCGTTTCCAGCCAGGCCGATTCTTCATATCCTTTTTCCCCTATGGTTTTTTGCTATCAAGATAGATTGCCCGGCCGATGACTTTTGGCACCACGTCAACGGTTACGCCAAAGATTTCTTGGTCATTCATATAGTAAATAAGGTGCGCGGATTTCCTCAAAACATTTGACGTCTTCAGCCCAAGTCTCTTGCAGGTTCCGCAAAGGGTGCCCCTTTTCTATGGCGCTTCGGATCAAGGGATCTCCTGTAATAAGGTCAAAGGGAAGTTTCTCAAATTCATATTCGTAGGGCGGTGAGTTCCACTGAAACTCTTCAGGGTGTAAAGAAACCACGGCTTGGAGTAAGGTTAGGCTTGTCCTATACGGCTGGTACGTCCCGGCGTCAATAATGTGAAGCTGAAAACCGTGGCATAATTCCTTTTCCCACTTGTCCGACATAGGTTCAAAGGCAAGTGCACGGAGGTGAACCCCGGCAAGCTTTTCTTCAAGTAGGTACGTTTCAATACACGTTACATCCAGAAAAGGGGCGCCGAAGATCTCAAAGGGTTGGGTCGTCCCTCGTCCTTCCGATACATTGGTTCCTTCCCAAAGGACCTGACCGGGATAGACGATGGCAGAAAGGGGGGTGGGCAGGTTGGGAGAGGGGGGTATCCAGGGCAGGCCTGTATCCTGAAAAAGCATCTGACGTCTCCATCCTGCCATCGGCGTAACAGTCAATTCACAGCCGATCCCGAAATAGTCATTGAATAAGAGGGCGAGTTCGCCAATGGTGAGGCCATGACGCATCGGAATGGGATACATTCCTACAAAAGAGGCAAATTCGGGTTTCAAGCAGTTTCCTTCAACGTGGTCTCCTCCGATGGGGTTTGGGCGGTCCAGGACAAGGACCTGTTTGTTATGGGTCTGGGCTGCCTGCAGGCATAGAGCCATCGTGTAAATAAAGGTGTAGACCCGGGTGCCCACGTCTTGGAGATCAATGATCAGAATATCTATGGGTTCGAGCATCGGCGGCGTGGGCTTTCTTGTTTCCCCATAAAGGCTGAAAACCGGTATGCCAAGCAGCGGATCAACCAAGCCCTTCGAGGGGACCATGTTAGCTTGTTTTTCAGCGAAAAACCCATGTTGAGGGCTAAAGAGTGCCCTTAGTTGGTCGGGGTAGTGATTGGCAATGAGCATCCGGGAAGACTGAAATCTTCCATCTCCCTTCGGACACCCCACCGAAGCCGGGTTTGCCAGAAGCCCAAGGCGTTTCCCTTCCAGTATTGACGGGGGATCGGC
This sequence comes from Desulfobacteria bacterium, assembly GCA_041547605.1. Lineage (GTDB taxonomy): Bacteria > Desulfobacterota > Desulfobacteria > Desulfobacterales. Next base: position 7,605 of record JBFEUB010000011.1, on the reverse strand, counting down.
AAGTAGTCTTTCAACGCCGGTTTGAATTGGTTTCATAAGGTATCAGAATTTCTGTGAGCTATTTGAAAAGTTGGGCACTGCTGAAGGGCTCCGACCTGCAGGATTTCTTCCCTGGTGTTGAAGCTTTGGGGCGTTGGATTATTGATACTTTCCATGACGCCATCAACCCACGTATTGGAATGTCCAGTTTTAGACGGCTGGCTCTGTTGGGTGGCGGATAACATACAAATAACATATAGTAGTATTACCATGTTTGCAAGGATCAAGGATCATAGATGCCAATATGCGGCAATACGGTTCATTTTGTGATCGAGTGCATTACTATTCGACGTCTAGAACATAGTGAAGACAAATTCGGACAAATTGTGTTGATTAACGCTAGTGCTTCAGATATACAGCAGCCGTGCATGAAGCTGGTGTCCGTCCGCCGCCGCCAGAGATTGCAACAGACAGGATAAGGGATTGATAGGCGGGCTGCGCGTTGGAGGCTTAAAGGGCTCTATTCGGTTGGACTTTTTTGGAACGATTTCGGAAAGTACGTATAGTGTCGCATCTCAGAAGTTTCTTTAAGAAACATGGAGTCATCGTAAAGCCGTTTTCCTCACTCCGTGAGCGTTTTCGGGACGTCAGCTTCGCTCCGCTGAATCACAGAACGGAGTGAAGCCTTGCGCTAAACTCGGGCTAAGGCCCTCAAACAGGTTGTGATTCTCGACGCGTCACTCAGCTGCCATCTCATTCCAAAAACGCTCAATGAGGTTCGGAAAAGGCTTTAAGCTGCCTAACGACTATTTTACTTTCTTTTGAGACATTACATTTGAGAGTAGACCGGTCAAGCAGGACGAGGTGATTCATATGAAAGTACCCGACTATATTGCTAGACTCAAGCCTTATGTTCCCGGAAAACCGACAGAGGAACTGGAGCGCGAATATGGCATTGGCGATTCCATCAAACTGGCATCCAATGAGAACCCCATTGGTCCGTCCCCAAAGGCCGTGGAGGCGATAAGGGATGCACTAAAGAATCTGCATCGCTATCCAGACGGGAGTAGCTATTATTTGAGAAAACGCCTGGCTGAGAAGCTGAGCGTTGCCTTCGATGAAATCGTGGTCGGAAATGGTTCTAACGAAATCATTGAGCTCTTGGTTCGTACCTTTCTCCAAGAGGGTGACGAGGTTATCATGCCAGAGCCATCATTCTTGATGTACGAGATCATGATACAGGCAGGTGGAGGACGCCCCGTCAAGGTTCCCCTGAAAGAACGGACAGTCGATCTGGAAGGGATGGCCGAACGTATTTCATCGACAACGTGTATGATCTTTGTCAATAATCCCAACAATCCCACTGGAACGATCGTATCGAGGGACGACTTTGAGGCTTTTCTCGAGCGGGTTCCGCCAGGCGTAATCGTGGTGATGGATGAAGCGTATATAGAGTTCGTGCGAGACAGGACCTCCCTGACGGGTCTGGATTACTTAGACGGTGATAAGCATGTAGTGACCCTTCGAACCTTTTCAAAAACTTACGGATTAGCAGGCCTTCGTATAGGGTATGGTGTGATGAAAGAAGACTTGGCAAGTCTTATGCATCGCGTCAGACAGCCCTTTAATACGAACCTTCTCGCCCAAGTTGGTGCTTTGGCTGCCTTGGATGATGATGCTTTCCTCGACAAGACTGTAAGCATGGTTCATAAAGGCCTCGATTTCTTGTATCGGGAGGTAGAGAAGTTGGGGCTTGGATACTTTCCTACGCAGACTAATTTTTTTCTTATAGACGTGGAACAGGATGCAAAGGGTGTCTTTGAAAATATGCTTCAAAGAGGCGTGATTATCCGACCCATGACCGCATACGGCTATCCGACGTATATTCGCGTCAATGTGGGGCTTCCTGAAGAAAACCAACGCCTTGTGGAGGCCTTGAGAGAGGTTCTGTAGATGAGAGCCCTAGTGGTTACCGTAGACGGGCCCTCTGGGGCTGGCAAAAGTACGGTCAGTCGTAGGTTGGCGGAACGACTTGGTTACACCTATGTTGAGACTGGGGCCTTATACCGGGCTGTTGCCCTGGTTGCCCTTTCTGAGGGATGTTCACCCGATGATAACAACGGGCTGGCGAAAATTTGCAAGCACCTTGAACTTAGGTTTGGAAATAGCCCCAAGGGATCGAGATTATACGCCAACGGAGAGGATGTCACGGATCGCATGCGAACTTTGGAGATTACCATGCTTGCGTCTGCCGTTTCAGCAAGGCCTGTTGTAAGGGAACACTTACTGGATGTTCAGCGCGAAATGGGAGAACGGGGAGGCGTCGTCTTTGAAGGACGTGATATGGGGACCGTGGTATTCCCGGGGGCTGATGTCAAGTTCTACCTTGATGCGGACCTCGACACACGTGCCCTGAGACGCTACAAGGAGCTTGTGGAAACGAATGCAGCCAACAGCCTATCCGAAGTCAAGAAAGCCATGAAGAAAAGGGATGAGGACGACTCGAGCCGCGCCTTGGCACCGCTGAAGCGCGCCGACGATGCCATAAGAATTGATTCTACGTTATTAGACATTGAGCAAGTGGTTGAGGCTATGCTTCACTACATTAGTCAGCGCACGAAATAAAGGTTGTTTTTTGCATGGATACTTGATAAAAAGATAGATTCTGTGGCAGATGGCCCAGGTGGTGGTTAACTTGGAGAAAAGGGGGGCAGGTTTTTAATGGAAGAGGATAAACAGAGTGTGACCGAACTTCAAGAAGAACAATCAGACATCAAAGATGAAAGGTCGGACCTAGATCCCGAGACCAAAGAATCTGAGGTCGAAAACGGGGACGAAATACCCCGGGTGGAGGATAAGCCAAGCAACGGCGTCCAAGACGAGGCTGCGGCCGCCCTGCAGAGTGTCGAAGCAAGTGTGGGTGGCAAAGAAGACCTCATGGAGATGTATGAAGAGAGCTTTAGGCGTGTTGAGGAAGGCCAGGTCGTGAAGGGTAGGATCGTTCAGATCGACAAGGAATTTGCTTTGGTGGATATAGGTTACAAATCGGAAGGACAAGTGCCCATTACCGAACTCACCCGCTCTGATGGTGCGATCGACGGCCAGGTAGGCGACACCATTGATGTCATGGTCGAACGCTGGGACGACGAAGATGGTATCGTCTTGCTTTCCAAAGAAAAGGCTTCCAAGATTAAGGTTTGGGAAGATATCAGGAAGGCATTCGAGGAGGACAGTGTAGTCAAGGGGGTCATAACGAGCCGTGTTAAGGGAGGGCTCTCAGTTGATGTTGGCGTCCCGGCTTTCTTGCCTGGTTCTCAGGTGGGCCTTCGCCCGGTGCGCGATTTGGATAAGATGGTGGGTGAGACATTTGAGTTCAAGGTTCTAAAATACAATCGCAAGCGGAGCAACATTGTATTATCAAGACGGGTTATCCTTGAAAAGGAACGGGAGGCAAAGCGCGCTGAGACCCTCGCAACAATCCACGAAGACAAGGTCATGACTGGTGTAGTAAAAAATATTACGGAGTATGGCGCCTTTATTGACCTTGGGGGCATTGATGGCTTGCTTCATATCACAGATATGTCTTGGGGGCGCATAGGCCATCCATCCGAGATATTTTCAGTCGGAGACGAAGTCTCTGTGAAGGTACTGAATCTCGATTTAGAACGGGAACGGGTTTCGCTCGGGTTAAAACAGTTGGTGCCAGACCCTTGGACGACGGCTGAAGAGAAATATCCTATAGCGTCGCACGTTACAGGCAAAGTAGTGAGTTTTACGGATTACGGTGCTTTCGTTGAGCTGGAAAAAGGAATCGAGGGCCTGATTCATGTTTCTGAAATGTCATGGACGAAAAAAATACGTCATCCTTCAAAAGTGGTATCGGTTGGCGAAACCGTGGAGGCTGTTGTCTTAAACATTTCAGCAGAGAACAGGCGAATATCGCTGGGTATGAAGCAGGTGGTCCCTAACCCGTGGGATGTCGTAAGCGAGAAATATCCTGTGGGGACAACCATTGAAGGAAAGATCAAAAATATTACGGACTTTGGTCTTTTTATCGGCATTGACGAGGGGATTGATGGGTTGGTGCATATCTCTGACATTTCATGGACCAAGCGTATCAAACATCCGTCCGAACTCTACAAGAAGGGTGACGTGGTTCAGGCCATCGTGCTTAACATAGACAAACAAAGCGAGCGATTTTCTCTCGGGATCAAGCAACTCCAGAAAGACCCTTGGGAGACAATACCGGAACGATATGAAGTAGGGGACAGGATTACGGGTTCCATAACAAATGTCACCGATTTTGGCCTTTTTGTTGAACTTGAGGAAGGGATTGAAGGACTAGCTCATGTTTCAGAAGTTAGCAGAGAAAAGATTAAGACCCCTGTCGGCAAGTTTCAAGTTGGAGACATTATTTCAGCCAAGGTCATCAATATTAATCCCAAAGAACGGCGCATTGGGCTGTCCATCAAGCAGCTCGAAAGAGATGAGGAACATGACCTGGTTGTAGATTACTTGAGCGGTAGCAAAGGATCTGAGTCAAGTTTTGGGGAGCTTTTGAAAGATAACCTGACAGAGAAAACAGGAGATCAGGAGACGGGAGAACAGGCTCCCGAGATAGCCGATGAAAAGGTTGAGGACACAGAGGCCGAGCAGGCTCCTGAGCTAGCTGATGACAAGGTTGAGGACACAGAGGCCGAGCAGGCTCCTGAGCTAGCTGATGAAAAGGTTGAGGACACAGAGGCCGAGCAGGCTCCTGAGCTAGCTGATGACAAGGTTGAGGACTCCCAGACAGACGACGGCCAGGAAAGGGCTTCGGAAGACAAAATCGAGCAGATCTCCGTGGATGAAATCCAGGATTCAGCGGAACGCCCTGCAGAGGACGCCGTGGAACCTGAGATGACTGAAGAGGAAACGGACAAGGAGACATAGGTAGACCCGACAGGTACGATGTTTGCCAGAAGACATCCCATACTCTTTTCTCTATTGGTTCTTTGCACTATTGGGGCCGTCGTGATCATTAGCATGGCGGCCCTTTTCTTTCTTGGCAAGAAGGACGCGGCCTTTGAGTTTGGTGACAAGGTTGGGGTTGTAGAAATCAAAGGGGTTATCGCTGATGCCAAGCAAACTGTTTTGGACCTGAAGAGATTTCGAAAGGATGAAGACATTAAGGCCATCGTGCTAAGGATCGACTCCCCAGGAGGTGGTGTTGGGCCATCTCAAGAGATTTATGCAGAGGTAAAAAAGACGAGGCGTACTAAGAAAGTGGTTGCCTCAATGGGTGCCATAGCTGCGTCGGGCGGGTACTATGTGGCTGCAGCAGCCGACCACCTCGTGGCAAATCCAGGGACCATCACGGGTAGTATTGGCGTTTTGATGGAGTTTGCCAATGTAGAACAATTGTTTAAAAAGATCGGGCTTTCAACTGTTGTCTTGAAAAGTGGCGATTTCAAGGATACAGGCTCCCCTTTGCGCAAGATGACGCTTGCAGAAAAGGAACTGCTACAAGGATTTATTGACAACGTCCACCAGCAGTTCGTATCTGCAGTGGCTGCAGAGAGAGAGATGTCCGAAGAATCAGTTCGGGCCATTGCCGACGGTCGGATCTTATCGGGGGAACAGGCCCAGAAACTTGGTTTGCTCGACAGTCTGGGGAATATGGAAGATGCTATTACCATTGCCGCCGAACTTGGCGGTATCAAGGGGGAACCAGCGGTCGTATATGCGGAGAGAAAGAAATTTTCTGTTCTCCAATGGATTTTGGGTTCTAAATTGGCAGGCGCGCTGGACAGGATTACCGGTGCTGCGCTTCATTCCGGATATCTATACGTACCGGGTTACGCTGTAGACAATGGTTAAACAGGGGTTAATAGACGCGTTGGCGAACGCATTTCCTGGTATTAGCAAGCGGGATATGTTGGGCGTTGTAGATACCCTTTTTGGAAGCATTGCGCAAGCTCTCATGGAGGGCCAGACAATTGAGGTGCGGGGACTGGGTCGCTTCAAGATAAAGGAGCGGGGGCCCGCAAAGGCGAGAAACCCTAAGACCAAAAACCCCGTATACATGCCCAAACGTTGGGTGGTTCACTTCAAGGTGGCTGAGAGTCTGGGCAAGCGAATGAATAAAAGCAATCCAAATCCCCTGTAGGCCTCCGCAGAGTCCTGCGCTTTCAGGGCTTGAGACGGGTTACACGTCAATCCTTCACTTCCTCAAATCCGCAACATCCCAATCTTGCGTAAGATAGGCTCTTGAAAGGGTGGCTATTCAAAAATAGTTATATCTCCCAGCCCTACCCGGATGACTTCTGGCACATCCCCGATCAGTGAAACCACACTCGACGGCCGTCCTGGGACCGGCCCACCATCGATGACAATATCGATGCGCGTACCAAGGGCGTCGAAGATCGTAGATTGAGACAAAATCTCGCCATTTGGAAGGGTCGCACTGGTAGATATGATGGGACGGCCGAGTTGTTTGACCAAGGATAGGCAAATCGGGTGGTTCGGTACCCGAATACCGGCGGTCTTTTGAGCCGTCAGCACCATCTTTGGGACAAGCTTGGAACCTTCCAAAACAAATGTATAAGGACCGGGAAGGAGCCTTTTCATGGTTTTGTATGCATAATTGGAAACTTTTGCATATTGACTGATGTTCTTGAGGTCCGCACAAATGAAACTGAAGGGCTTTTTCTGGGTGCGCCGTTTGATGCGATAGATCTTCTCTATCCCTTTCTTATTCGCGATGTCACACCCCATGCCGTAATAGGTGTCTGTGGGGTAGGCAATGGTCGCCCCATCTTTCAGTGCCTCTGACACCCGTCGAATCAGACGGGGTTGCGGATTCTCGGGATTGACGTTTATCAGCTTCATTCCAGCAGCACCGAGAATAACTCTGATAGCCTGAGCGGTTCTTCCCTGTTTTCCGATAACCTTGCCTATATCTTCAGGAGCAACCTTTAATTCTAGGATCGAGGTCTGTTCCCCGTCTAATTGGGAAACCTGCACCTTGTCCGAATTGTCCACTAATGACTTGGCAATCAATTCAACGAGTTCTTTCACTGTAACCTCCCTTAAACCTTAAATTGCTTTTTATTAAATCAAGCTCATGGACTGTCATCATTTTTTTCTTCTTGCCCGACGGGAAGGGATCGTTAGTTGTAATAAAAGCTTATTTTTCTCGCCCTTTCTTGGTGGTCTCTTTTTCTGTTCGCTCCTTTTCATCCTGGCTCTTCTCGTACGATTTTCAAGCCTTTCTTTCCCTTTGCGAAGAACGCCCATTATAGCCTCCCTTTACCGAATTAGTCCTAATACAGCCAGCATTTTATCTCTTCAGAACATTCGTCTGCCCTAACCAATTATATCCGCCTAATTCACTCAGCTGTGTTTTTAGAAATGTCAGATAATGCAAACCGTCAAATAATTCAGACACACACTCTGATTTCGTAAGCGACGATTTTGCTCTCTCATTGTAATTCTAGTGTAGGTCTCCTATCAAGTTTTTGAGTGATAAGCTTGGATATAGCCTCCTCCTTAGCCAGATGGTTTCGGCTTTGGTCTTTTTCCTCTTAAGGAACGTCTCTCTAATGAGGCGCTATTCCGGTGAAAGCCGTCATTTTAACAGTGCGG
>JBFEUB010000010.1:0-34077 GCA_041547605.1 Desulfobacteria bacterium | reverse complement strand
TAGTACGAGAGGACCGGGATGGACGAACCTCTGGTGTTCCAGTTGTCGCGCCAGCGGCATCGCTGGGTAGCCATGTTCGGAAAGGATAACCGCTGAAAGCATCTAAGCGGGAAGCCCACCTCAAGATGAGATATCCCTTTGACATGGAAACATGTCGAACTCAAGACCCCTTGAAGACCACAAGGTTGATAGGCCAGACGTGCACGCCCAGCAATGGGTTTAGCCAACTGGTACTAATCGGTCGTGCGGCTTGACCACAAAACACCTATTTATAGAGATATACTGTGTAACGAGATAGTTTTTGCTAATGAAGAGTTTTCGGCGGCAATAGCGGAGAGGAAACACCCGTTCCCATCCCGAACACGGAAGTTAAGGTCTCCAGCGCCGATGGTACTGCCACGGAGACGTGGTGGGAGAGTAGGTCGCCGCCGGAATACGTCTACAAGGCCCGGATCAAGCTTTTCTTGGTCCGGGCTTTTTTCTTGAAGACGGGGGGGACTATAGGCTTAGGTAGGATTTAAAGGACTCTAAGTTTTTAGGTCCTACGCCCTTGACACGTTTTAAGTCGTTCCATCTTCGGAACGGCCCGTGGGATTCCCTGAATTCAACAATGCAACGAGCCAGGTTACGGCTGATGCCGGGGACTATGGCAAGATCCTCAACGTGTGCCTGATTTAGCGCGATCGGAATTCCTAGAACGAATCTCTTCTTTGGGCTGATGGGCGAAATGATGAGTTGAGCAGATTCCGAGTCCAACTCCTGAACCTCTATCCGAGTCCCCGTGTCAAGGTCACGGCTTGGCGCTTGTGGGGAAAGGCTTTTTGTAATGAGTCCGCCCGCTCTTTGGATGACTTTCAATGGGGTTGGAGCGGTGTCGAACCTGTAGATGCCCGGGTTTCTGACAGCGCCTTGCACTTCAACAATCCACTGACCAAGGGCTTGTGTCGCCAGTTCGCCATTGGAGGTTCTGCATATTGACCTGAGTGGATGAAAGGGTCTGAGTAGACCGATCAGAAGAATCGCGCCGCCAAGCAGAAGAGCGATGATTTGCTGGTCCTTTCCAAAACCTTTCACTCGTATATGCGATGACTTATCTACTTGCACGGGGTCCTGTTGACCATCTCTGAATGGGTGCCATGGGCATTACTTAGCACTTAGCCCAAAAGTTTCGTGAAGTACTCGGACCGCCAGTTCTGTGTATTTTTCTTCAATGATGCATGAGATCTTTATTTCCGAAGTACTAATCATCATTATATTAATGTTTTCTCTCGCAAGGGTTGTGAACATCTTGGCGGCGACACCAGAATGGCTTCGCATGCCTACGCCGATGACTGATACTTTGGCAATGTCTTCATCTCCCAATACTTGCTCAGCTCCAATCGATTCGGCCACCTCTTTCTCAATAGCCAAGGCTTTTTGGTAGTCACTCTTCGGCACGGTAAATGTGAGATCAGTCAATCCCCCCTTGCGGGTATTCTGGATAATCATGTCAACAACGATGCCAGCTTCGGCAACAGGTGTGAAGATCCTGGAAGCAATGCCGGGCCGGTCGGGAACCTTGGTTAAGGTAATGCGTGCTTCATCCTTGGTGTAAGCCACGCCTGATACTACCAGGCGTTCCATGTCCTTCTCTTCCTCAACTACCATGGTTCCTTCCTCCTCGTTAAAGGACGATCTAACGTGGACGGGTACATGAAACTTCTTGGCAAATTCTACGGCTCGAATTTGCAAGACTTTTGTACCCAGACTCGCCATTTCCAGCATCTCGTCATAGGATATCTTATGAAGTTTTCTGGCTTCTTTGCAAAGATTCGGATCCGTGGTGTACACGCCGTCCACATCGGTATAGATCTCGCACACGTCGGCCTTGAGTGCGGCGGCCAGTGCAACGGCAGACGTATCGGACCCACCCCTGCCCAATGTCGTGATATTTCCTTTCTGGTCCCGGCCTTGGAAGCCGGCCACTGCGACGATTTTTCTCTGGGAGAGCAATTCCTGGATTCGGTTGGCCCGGATTTTCACGATGCGAGCACGGCCAAAAGCTTCATTGGTTACGATTTCAGCCTGATAACCCAATAGGGATATAGCTTGACAGCCCATGGATTCCAACATAATGCAAAATAACGACACTGTTGTCTGTTCGCCCGTGGCCAGCAAGACATCGAGCTCTCGCGGGTTCGGATCAATAGTTATGTCATGTGCCAAACCAACAAGGCGGTTGGTTTCCCCGGCCATTGCTGAAAGCACGACCACCAACTGATTGCCTTCAGCATATGTTTTAATGACCCGCTCTGCGACTTTTTGGATTCGGTCCAAGTCTGCGACTGATGTGCCACCATATTTTTGAACAATCAATGCCATTAGTATCTCCCGTATTCCTCAAAAAAAGGGAAACTCGAGTCGACACTTCTCTATCAAATCAACAGCGCTTTGTCCATATGCTGATAAGTGGAGGTTTCGTGTTTGCTGGTCCACAATGGAGATCGTGACACCCAGCCGTTCTCTTGGGAGAGCGTTGCCCATCTTCTCGGCCCATTCAATAACGGTAACCCCATGCGACTCCACGATTTCGTCCAGCCCAATATCATCCAGTTCGACGAGGTCTCGTATGCGATACAAATCGACGTGAAAGAGCCGAAGCCGTCCAGGATATTCATTCACGAGGACATAGCTGGGACTTGTCACGTAAAAGTCCCCAGGCACCTGTAGTCCCCCGGCGATCCCCGCAGTGAGACAGGTCTTCCCACTACCCAGTTCCCCACTCAGGGCAACTACCGATCCGCCGGTCAAATATTTGCCAAGAAACGCTCCGAGGCCCAACGTTTCATCAGGAGAACGGGAGATGATATGGAGTTCATGGGGTTTCAAAGTGTTCTTACAAATGCGTTTGGGTGGGGAGGAAGATCACGAAGCGGCGTCTCTAACAGCTTGATTTGCTCTGGAAGAATGTCTATGACATCTGAGGCGAGAAAGCCCACCGGACCCTTGCTTTGGGCAAGGAAATCGGCCGCACAGCCATGCAGATAGACTGCTGAATTAACCGCTTCATGAGCAGGCAGACCCTGGACAATGAGACCCGAAATCATGCCCGTGAGCACATCTCCCATCCCTCCGGAAGCCATACCTGGGTTTCCTGTCGGATTGATCAGGACGGTGCCATCAGGATAAGCCATAACGCTTCGGGCTCCTTTCAGGACCAGATATACCTTGTGGGTTGTTGCAAAACGGCGGGCCTGACCGACCCTGTCTTGCTGGACCTGTGAAGGTGTCTTTTCAATAAGTCTTGCCATTTCACCTGGATGAGGCGTCATGACGATGGGCACCTCCAGATCTTTCAAAATTCCCAAGTGGCCAGCAAGCGCGTTGAGGCCATCTGCGTCAATGATTACAGGAACGGGGGACTTTTGGATGAGCTTTCGAACCAGATTTTGTGTTGGTCCAGCTGTGCCTAATCCGGGACCAATGGCCAGTCCTTTCTTGTTCTTGAGAATTTTCAAAATCCTCTCATAGGCGGACAAGCCCAAAGTTTGATCAGCATTTTCCGGCAGGGGTTCGGTCATCACTTCAGTCAACTGCAACTCCATCGCCATGTTCAGGCTCTTTGGAATGCCAAGGGTAACAAGCCCGGCCCCCATGCGCATGGCCGCACGACTTGTCATGCTTGCTGCACCGGTTTTGCCTGGTGACCCGCCTATAACCAGGAGATGCCCAGTGCTTCCCTTGTGGCTCTGAAGAGCCCTTGCTTGAAACCAGGGATTGATCATTTTCCGTGTCAGGAGATGATGTGTTGGGCGGACCTGATCAACAACAAAAGGTGGAATTCCGATATCCACAACCTCCAACTTGCAGACAAACTTCGGTCCTGGTAGCACCACATGGCCAATTTTGGGGAATCCAAAGGTGACCGTGACCGTCGCCTTGATACAAGAACCGCGTGGCTTGCCGGTATCTGAGTCAAGGCCAGACGGGATGTCTATGGCCATGACTGGTTTTTCAAGCGCATTCAAAAACGCGATCATTTTTTTATACAGTCCGCGGACTTCGGACCTAAGACCAGTGCCGAGCATCGCATCTACCCACAGATCACACTGCTTCATCCTACTCTGGAGGGATTCAAAGGCTGCAATGTCCGGGACTTCACAAACCGGAATCTTCATGTGTTGAAGCAATTTCAGGTTTTCAGCTGCGTCTCCTCGAACGCGCCCCTTATCCGACAACAGATACACAACCACGGGGACGTCGGCGCTGGCCAAGTATCGTGCAATCACGAAACCGTCACCCCCATTGTTACCCCGTCCAGCGGCGATCCCTACGTGCATGCAACGTATATTCGGAAAATGTCGTAACAGTATATCTACCGCACCTCGCCCTGCGTTTTCCATCAGCACAATACCAGGTATTCCAAAGGATTCAATCGTCAGGCGGTCCATCTTCTTGATCTGTTCTGCCGTAACAATGTACATTCACACCTCCAGAACAACTACAGCAACGGCATAGCCGCCCTCATCTGCAAGACTCAAATAGCTGTTTTTGATACCGCGCCGTTGTGATAGCGCCGCAGCCTTTCCGTGCAAGATAAGGCGTGGCGGTCCGTCGGGACTTCGTGTGACCTCAACATGCAGGAAACGAAGTCCGCCGCGGAAGCCTGATCCAAGGGCCTTTGAAAAGGCCTCTTTGGCTGCAAACCGGAGAGCAAACCGTGATGCTTCATGCACTTTTCGGTGACAGAATTCGATCTCGGCTTGTGTAAAGATCCGTTCGAGAAATCGATCTCCCCATCGCTCCAAAGCACTCTGGATGCGCGCTATTTCAACCATGTCGATGCCTATACCGTAGATCATGATAGCCAGTAGTCAAAGGAATGTTTCGAGTTAGGAGTTACGTGTTGTGCGTTTGAACCCGTGACTCGTAGCCCGCAACTCGCAACCGTTGTCTCCTGTATAACGAAAATTTTCTCCCACAAAAGCCTTTTCATAATCACTATAGTTCTTTGATGAGTGCAATCATCTCTCTTACGGCCCGATCCAATCCTACCAAAACTGCACGGGCTATGATACTGTGCCCAATACTAAACTCATCGATTTCGGAAAGTCCTCTGAATGCCTTAATAGTCTGATAACCCAAGCCATGGCCAGCGTTGACCCCAAGTTTCAATTTGTGGGCAAGCTTTGCGCTGTTTACTATTTTTTCAAATGCCTCGGAACGATCTTTTTGCTTATCTGATTCACAAAATGTCCCCGTGTGAATCTCTACAAAATCCGCATTTATTCTGTGTGCATGCTTGATTTGATCCAGGTCAGGGTCAACAAAAATGCTCACGGGTATTTCTGCTTTTTGAAGCTGTTGGACGGCATCGAATACAACATCTTTATGAACATGAAGATCGAGACCGCCTTCGGTAGTCAACTCCTCCCGCTTTTCTGGAACCAATGTTACCAGGTCAGGTTTGATTTCCAGGGCGAAGGTAACCATTTCGGACGTCGCGGCCACCTCCAAGATCAACTTCGACTTAACGGTTTCCCGGAGAAGTCGGACGTCCCGGTCATGGATATGTCGGCGGTCTTCCCTAAGGTGGACTACCACTCCGTCGGCACCTGCCAGCTCTACGATGGCTCCAGCCGTGACCGGGTCCGGAATGTTGATTTTTCTTGCTTCCCTGAGCGTGGCCACATGGTCGACATTAACTGCTAAGCTTGGCATTGTTCCATACCTCTCAAACTGCCTCCTCTACAAAGCGAGCAAAATTAAGGAGGTTTCTCTGGCTCCATCACAACAACTTGAGTAGTTTTTCCTCTTTGATCATCATGTCTTTAGCCTGTTCTGGCGTTTTCTCATGGTCAAATCCAAAAAGGTGCAAAATCCCGTGAACCAAAAGCTGGTCAAATCGTGATTCAACAGATATTCGATCTTGTTGTGCCTCGCGGGCTGCTGTGTCGAGGGATATGACCACATCTCCCAAGAGGTTCGGGTTAATTTCCCTGAACGGGCCCTCTTGCATCGGAAATGCAATCACATTTGTGGGGCCGGACCGCCCTAAGTAAAACTCATTGATCTCAGCTATCTCTGGATCGTCCACAATCAGGATAGACAACTCGCCGTCAGGACATTCCAAGGCGTCTAAGATTGTCTTTGCCTTCTTCTTGATCTTCTTCTGGGCGATCCTGTGACGATTTTGCCTGTCTTTTATCAGAATATCCATTCAGTTTCTTGGTACCACTATCGATTTTGGCGACCGCATCGGGATACTCGATTCTGTGATGGTGGATACCGGTTAGAATCTTGTTGAAGCTTCTTGCGATTTCATGGAGGTCTCTTAAGGTAAGTTCGCATTCATCCAATTGTTCATCCAGAAACATCTTATTGATGATCCTTTGAACAAGCCCCTTGATCCGCGCTGGCGTCGGGTTTTCAAGGGACCTAGATGCCGCTTCCACCGCATCGGCGAGCAAAACAAGGCCCGCCTCTTTGGTCTGGGGCTTGGGACCAGGATACCTGAAATGCTCCATCTTGACAGTATCTTCGCCCTTTAGCTGTTTCGCCTTTTCGTAGAAATAAGTAATAAGCGTAGTGCCATGATGTTGTTGAATGATGTCAATAATGGCTTTTCCAAGCTTATGATTCCTGGCTATCTCCACACCATCTTTCACATGAGCGATCAGGATCAGGCTCGACATAGACGGTGCGAGTTTGTCGTGTTTGTTCTCGGATCCCACCTGGTTTTCGATGAAATAAAGGGGTTTCTTGATCTTGCCGATATCGTGGTAATACCCACTCGCTTTAGCCAAGAGCGGGTTTGCACCAACAGCTGCGGCTGCAGCTTCCACAAGGCTGCCAACAATGACAGAGTGGTGATAAGTCCCAGGAGCCTCAAGCATGAGCTTGCGGAGGATAGGGCGATCTAAATTGGCCAATTCCAGAAGCTTGATATCGGTACTATAGCCAAACATCATCTCTACTACGGGTGCAAATCCAGTAGCCAAGATAGCCGAACTGACACCCCCCACAAAGCCAAAGGTCCAGTCCCAAACAAGCTTCAAATCCAGTCCAGATCCCTTGAACATGTGCAGTGCAGTTACTACAAGTATATTTACAAGTCCCACCTTTAGGCCAGCTTTGATCAAGGTGCCGCGCTCTTTGCAAGTGCGCACCCAATAGGCCCCAACGATGTTGCTGAGCAGGAAAAACAGAAACATATCGAATCGGTTTTCGAAGAGGAATGCAACCACGAACGCCATGGCGATGGAAAACGGGATTGCTATGCGCAGTCCCATAAACAAGCACACGGTCATGGCCCCGGTTGCGACAGGTATAGCATAGAAGAGGGAAGAAGCCTCCATCGAATAAGGGATACTTCCTGCGATGCCCGTTGCCAAGGACGTTGACACTTCGCCCAAGAAAAACAGTATGATGAGCATCAGGGACAAGAATAGTAGGTCTCTGTTGTTAACAGTTGGTGAACCGTATACCTTAAGATTGACCTCGAATAAGATTACAAAAAACATCATGAAAAGGAGCACAAAGCCCACACCGCTCGTAAATAGCTGCTCTCGTCTTGTTTCGAATTCCAGAGCCTTTAACTTAAGCATATCCTTTTCTGTTACTTTTTCTCCTTCTCGTAGAAGCATCTCCCCTTGTTTGACCTGGGTTAACACCGCTTTTACTTCAGCAACCACTTTCTTCTTGCGTTCTTCGGTTTCCCTCTTGTTCAGTGTGAGATTGGGCTGGGTAAGACGCTGTGCCATATCTATGATCAGATTACGGAGGGAAAAGCCGACGTCCTTGATTACTTCCCTTCCAGTGGTGGCTATAGCTATCTGAGCTTCGTCAAGGCTGTAAAACTTTGGCAAATTGGTAACCGACAGCTCTTCTCTTGACGAGAGTCTGCGAACAACAACCCCTTTGTCCCTTTCCTGGAGGAGAAGCTGTTTGTTCGCTACAATTCCATTTTGTAACACGGTCCCAAGTAGCTGATTAATCTGTTCTGGAATGGCCTCAGTAAAATTCGCCTTTTCCAGGATCTTGTACGCGTCACTGCTGATTTGGATGCCTAGCATATTTTCAAAATTGTCTTTTTCTTTCCAAATCAGATCATGAGGCGAAATGGTTTCAGCAGGTGGGGCATTGACACCAGTTGGCAGTGCTTGATCATTTCCTGCGTTATTCGGTTGATCCTGGAGGACACCGGGCTTGCCTGCCGAAGCGAGGTTTCTCATATGCTCAAAAGCCTCTGTTATACGGCTGGCAAGTTTGCCAGACAGATCATCATCGAGATCATAAATGCTTAGCGCTGATCGAATAGCCTCTTCCCGCTTTCCTTCCGTTGCTTCTTTGTCCTCAATCAGAAAGTCTTTTGGCGACTTGATATCCTTTTGGACCACGTCACCGACCCGATACCGTGGAACAGTCAGCAAGAGATTCGGAAACAAGAGCAGAGCAATAAGTAGGCTTGTCCCAAACAACAGAAAAAGCATGGTTCTTGAACGATCATGGGAACGTTCAAGAAAGGCTATACTGCGTTGCTTTATCTTTTCACTATGGCTCATCTGATTTATCTCATTCTCGACCCATTAAGGAGAGCGATCTGCTCTCTCTTTTTCCTCAAGGTCTTCATAGGCCTTGATAATGTCTTGGACCAATCGGTGTCGGACCACGTCTTTTTTGGAAAAAGTTATGAAGCATATTCCCTCAATGTCTTGCAGGATAGCTTGTGCCTGAACAAGACCTGACACCTTCCCACTAGGCAAGTCAATCTGTGTAATATCACCCGTAATAACCGCTTTTGAACTGAATCCAAGACGTGTCAGGAACATTTTCATCTGTTCTGAAGTGGTGTTTTGGGCTTCATCCAAGATAACAAAGGAATCATTGAGAGTTCGGCCTCTCATGAACGCCAGTGGTGCTACTTCTATGGCACCTTGCTCAATGAGTCGAGAGGCCTTTTCATAACGCATCATATCGTGGAGGGCATCGTATAGCGGCCGCAAATAGGGATTGACCTTCTCATAGAGGTCTCCCGGTAGAAAGCCCAGACTCTCTCCAGCCTCTACAGCAGGACGTGTTAGGATAATGCGATTTACATGGCCTTTTGTTAGCAAAGAAACTGCCATGGCCATGGCCAAGTAAGTCTTACCCGTGCCAGCAGGCCCAATACTGAAAACGATATCAAACTTTCGGATAGCGTCAATATATGTCTTTTGTGCCAGGCCCTTGGGTGTAATCGGCCTCTTCTGAGAGGTGATGTAGACGGTATCAAGGAAGATATCTCTGAGCTTAGCTCGATCATCACTGCTCAGGATACGAATGGCATAGTCAATATCGCTCTCGTAAATCGGATACCCTTCCTCAATGAGGCCATAGAGCTCTTTAAGAAGCTTTTCTGCAAGCCGTGTGGAAATGATATCGCCGTAGACACTGAGCGCATTGCCCCTGACGTGGATTTGGATATCTAAAGCCTCCGCAATTTGCTGGATATGCCGATTCCGCTCACCAAAAAGGCTGCTTGCCACAAGATTGTCGCTGAAGGTAATCTTGTGACCTTGAGGATCAGCGGTTTCCGGCGGCGCTGTTCGTGTCTTCATAGTGGCGATGTAAATATAACATGTTGGTACACTTTTGCAAACCACAAAAGCCGGATGGATTGCTCACATGTCTAGAAAAATCGCTTGACTTGAAAAGGGCCATTTGTTACAGGCTCAACAACCTGAAATCTTAATAAAAACGGAAGCATTGATGAATATCCTTGATATCCTGATTGCCGTTATTGTGGGGTTTTGCCTTATTCGCGGCATTTTTAGGGGAATTATAAAGGAGGTAACCTCCATTTTCGGCGTTTTTATCGGTTTCTTTGTTGCCTATAACTATTATCCGGTTGTGACACATTTTCTTGCTCGCTTCCTAGCCAACGAGTCGTATCTGAACATCATTAGCTTCTTTTCTGTTTTCACCGTTGTGTTTCTTGCCGTGGGATTGGTGGGTGTCATTCTTAAACGCTTGTTCAGGGCCGTTGCTTTGGGCTGGGCTGACCGCATCCTTGGTGCCATCTTTGGGCTTGTGAAGGCCATTCTCATCATATCGGTCTTGTTGGTTCCTCTTATGACATTTCTTCCTCAGAAATCACCTGTCATGAAAGATTCCCTCCTGGCACCCTATGTCAGTATTATCTCCGAGAAGATAGTTGCCGTTGTACCAACGGACATGAAGCAACAATTTGGCGATAACATCAACGCATTGAAGGAAGCTTGGAAAAAGCTGTAGTTTCGCTGCCCGCCGGTTTTGACGGCCTTGTTGCCTTGGTCAAGATTTTGCGAAGTGACCGCGGTTGTCCATGGGATCGTGAGCAAACCCCAGGGCAAATCAAGACCTATCTGCTGGAAGAGGCTTATGAAGTTCTTGAGGCCGTTGACTCGGGTCATCAAGGACATGTGTGTGCTGAATTGGGGGACTTGCTTTTTCACATCGTGTTTCTGGCGCGAATCTTTGAGGAAGTAGGAGGTTTTAATATAGGAGATGTGGTCGAGAAGATTACCGCAAAGATGATTCGGCGTCATCCCCACGTGTTCGGCCAGGTGGAGGTATCGAGCTCAGACGAGGTCAGAAATAGATGGCACAAAATAAAAATGGCCGAGACCAAGGACAAAGACGCAGTCCAATGTGCCTCTCTTGATTCGGTTCCGCAAAATCTCCCAGCATTGATGCGGGCTTATCGCATTAGTGAACGCGCGGCCAAGCTGGGATTGGACTGGTCAGATCTTAAAGGGGCTTTCAAAAAGCTGGATGAAGCCCTGATCGCATTAAAGGCGTGTTTCAAAACAGCGACCCCTGAGGAACTGGCGGGACTGCTTGGAGATCTTCTTTTCACTATAGTGAACCTATGTCGGTCCATTCAGGTTCATCCTGAAGCAGCCTTAAGACAGACGATTATGATATTCATAAAACGGGTCGAGGCTGTTGAGCAGACATTGAGAAAACAAGGTCGCACGTTGCAGTCTGCCTCGGCTGAGGAGATAGCAACGATTTGGGAAACGCTTCAATTCACATGATGAGACCCTTGCTAAAGCCCCCTTTTATGGCGCGGGATGAAAAGGTATACTATGCAGGCGAATAAAGCGATTCTTTAAAGTTTTATATTAGTATTCCCTTGCCTGTCTTCTGGATTAAAGTCTTAGGTTCCCACAATCTTTATCTTTCGCAACGACCTCCACAAATCTTTCCAAGCAACACGATTCCCTTTCTTGCTCAGAAGATGATCACGTCGGGTTTGTTTTCTGATATCCATTGATCAAACTTCCGACGCAGCCAGCGTTTAAACCATGACCGCGTACTTGGTACCAGGATCCCAATTCCTACGATGTCTGTGATGAATCCAGGCGTGAGCAGCACAATGCCAGCCATGAAGATCAACAAGGCATCCAACATGTGCTCTGCTGGCAATTCCCCACGGTTCAAGCTGTCTCGAACTCTCATCATGGTTTTGATGCCCTGTAGCCTGGCTAGGTAGGCGCCTAGAAAGCCCGTGACAATGACAACAACAATCGTGTTGAAGGCTCCCAAGTAATGTCCGATTTTTATCAACAAATAGATTTCGAAGACCGGAATGATCGTAAATGCCAAAAAGAGCTTTAACAACATATTCAGTGAATCCTCAATGGGGTTGGTAGCGGGCATTACATGTCCCCACTTGTCTGGACAGAAGGGATCTTCAATGCCATACTCGTTTGCCACGAACATATGTGGACCCTTCGTGGGATGTCAAGGCTAAGAGATAAGTTTCTTGGTTGACGCTATCATGGTCAATTGGTATCATGGTTTTATGATTGAGAACAACCCGACACCCGTGTCATTGGCACCAACCCTTCTCCTCACCAGAAAACACACAACTTAGAATCAAATCACGTGCTTCCGTGGAAAGCGGTTTGTCCAAACCATCATACGAAAAAATCATTGACGAATTGGCCGCATCCTACGGTATCGAACCAGAATACAGGGATACGTGGGGTCGCGTTCACCCAACCTCAATAGGTACCAAAAAGAACATCCTCAAAGCAATGGGGGTGAACGTTGATACCGAGGCCCAAACATATGAGGCATTGTTTGCGAGGGAAAGGGACCAATGGTCACATAGGACAGAACCCAGCATCGTAGCCTGTCTCTCGAGCCTTCCCAATGAGCTTGTGTTTCAGGTACCCGGCAAGATCCAAAGGACTTTGGCAAGCGGCCCGCCTCACGATCTGGAGGTGTCCCTTGAAGTCACGGATGAACATGGCAGGGTTCAACGATTTGCTTTTACCCCGGACGACTTGACTTTTTGTGAGGCCAGGTTGGTTGGGTACAGGGTAAACGAACAGTGGAGTCTCCCATTTCCGGAGCTTCAGAGCCTGGGATATTATAAGTTTCGGCTGCACGTGCAGGTGGAGGGTCGCAACTGGTCCCGAACCATACACGTTGCCATATGCCCTGATAAGGCCTATATCCCGCCAGCACTGCAGGGTGACGGGCGCATTGCCGGGATCGCCGTAAGCCTTTACGGGGTGAGGTCGCAGAAGAATTGGGGCATTGGTGACCTCGGCGACTTAAAAGAGATCCTGACCTGGGCGGCTGAAGATTTGCACGCCCACATTGTTGGTTTGAATCCGCTTCATGCTACCTTTAACCGCTCGCCTTTCAACACCAGCCCTTATCTGCCGATAAGTCGATTCTACGGTAATTTCATCTATCTGGATATTCCTGCCATGGAAGACTACAAGGATTCGCCCGAGGCCCAAGACCTGGTCAACGCCTCCGAGACACAGCGCTTGCTGTCTGAGGTTAGAGCCTCGGAGACGGTGCAATATGAACAGGTGGCTGGACTGAAGCAAAGGGTGCTGAGGCAAGTTTTCCAAACCTTTCTTATCAATCACTGGAATAAGGAGGACTCTCAGAGTGAACGGCAGGGGGAGCTGGAGAACTACATAAAGAGGGAAGGGGCGCTGTTGGATTATTTTGCAACTTTTTGCGCTATTGATTCAGCCATGCATTCCCGCTACCCAGAGGTGTGGACCTGGCCTCAATGGCCCATCGAATACCAACGACCTGACACGGAAGCAGTTCGGCGGTTTCAGCAAGAACACTGGGAAGAGGTCCTTTTGTATAAATTCATCCAATGGCAATTCGAAAAACAGCTTGCCGGGGTCCAGGACCACGCAAGGAGGCTGGGAATGTGTGCGGGTATGTACCATGACTTGCCCCTGGCGGTTGATCTTTTCAGCGCTGATTTCTGGGCCTATCAGGATTTTTTCAATGCCAAGCTCCGGATGGGAGCACCACCTGATGCATTCTCACAGCATGGGCAGGACTGGGGTCTTCCTCTGCCCAATATGGAAAGACTTCGGGAGACCGGCTATGATCTGTTCGTCAAGGAGATTCAGAAAAACTGCGCTTTCGTTGGGGCCTTAAGGATCGACCACGTCATGAGGTTTTTTCAACTCTATTGCATACCGGAGGGTGAGCCGCCAAGTAATGGGGCCTACGTGTCGCAGCCTTTTGAGGATTTGATCAGGCTTGTTGCTTTAGAGAGTGTTCGAAACCGTGTCTTAGTTGTCGGTGAGGATCTTGGCACGGTGCCGGGATATGTGAGGGACATATTAGCTGAGGCGAATATATTTTCGTACCGGCTCCTCTATTTTGAAAAGGATGATCGGCAGAACTTCATTCTGCCGAAAGACTATCCTGAACTATCAGTGGTGACGATTACAACGCATGATCTTCCCACCTTGGCCGGGTTCTGGACGCACCGGGATATCGAGCTTCGCGAGGAGATAGGCATCTTTAAGAGTGAACAGGCAGTTAGAAATGCGTCTGATGAAAGAGAAGCAGACAAGCGCAAGCTTTTAGCCCTTTTACAGGAGCAAAATCTCCTTCCCAGACACCATGACAAAAATACCCCCCTCGATGTCACGGGAGAGATTCACCACGCGGTGGTCAGCTTTCTTGCTCTGACGCCTGGCAAGCTATTCATTTTGAGCCAGGAAGACCTGTTTAAGGAGACAGAACAGCAGAATCTTCCGGGAACGACCGTAGAGTATCCAAACTGGTCCACGAAGATGAAATACACCGTGGAACAATTGCGGAGGGACCCCAAGGCAAGGACCTTCTGCGACATGTTTCGGGCCGTAATAAGAAAAGCAGGACGAAATAGGCAAGAGTGAGAGGTGAGCTATGTCAAAGAAGAAGGACAAGACGGAAACCTCCTTAAAACCGGAGATTTCCAGAGAACTTGACAAGATCAGGCTCCGCAAAAAGAAGACGCAGAAGATAGAGACGAGCAGCTGGCCAAAAGAGGAGAAGATTTTGGAACAGCTGCAAAGGGCCAGAATCAAAGACATCCAGCGGAAAATCTTTAAGGACGAAGACTATAATAAGCAAAAGAAGGCCGACAAAAAGATTGGAGGCGTTCGAGGGAAATTCCACCCCTCACGCGAAAGGACGCGGAAACGAACCTAAGTCGTTTTCACCTTTTTCAATGAGTCACCCCATTTCTCTCAGCCCTCCGACGCCTTTGCGGTCGCAAGAATGATGGTTGGTGGAAACGGCTGGAGACTTATTTTCTATCCCTTGGCAGATGGTACGTATACCAATGGCACGCATTGTGGTCCAGATTTACGAGATACAAGATGCCCGGGAAGCTGAAGCCGTTATGGGGTGTGGTGTTGATCGACTCGGAAGCGTCATCCTTGCAAAAGAGACCTGGAAGGTTCCAACTATTAGGGAGGCAATTCTCACGTCAAGAGCAGCTAGCGTCAAACATAGTTTGCTTCCACTCTTTAATACAAAAAGGGTTTTATTTCAGTGCATCGATTACTATGAACCAGACATTGTTCATTTTTGCGAGAGCCTGACCCATGATCGCGGGCGAATGACACCATGTGAGGCACTTGTTGAGCTGCAGGTCCGCGTAAAAGAGCAATTTCCCGAGATTGAAATAATGCGTACTATTCCTGTCGGGGTCCCGGGGAATATCCAGAGAACCCCGACGCTGGAGATGGCCAAGCATTTTGAAGACGTAAGTGATTATTTGCTTGTGGACACCGCGCTTGGCAACGGGCCTGTTGACGGGTTTATTGGCATCACAGGACGAACGGGCGACTGGACTGTTGCTCGGGAGCTAGTCGGGTCAAGTTCCCTGCCTGTTATCTTAGCCGGGGGGTTGTCTCCAGAAAACGTGTATGAGGCTGTCATGGCCGTCAGGCCGTTCGGAGCAGACAGCTGTACAAGAACTAATGCTGTTGACGGGAGCGGACGACCAGTCCGATTTAAGAAGGACCTCGACCGTGTAAAGTCGTTTGTTCAGGAAGTGCGTCGGGCTGAGCGGGATCTTTTATCGTAGCAGGAACCATCCAAGGTAGGAAAAACCGCTCGTCTTCGGTCCCCAGCAAAGTGAATCGCCTGATAATGGTGAAGACAATCATAAAGCACGGTTTACACGGGGCAAAAAAAGCCCTGGGTACAATCGTCATCATCGACGTTTTCCGAGCAAGCAATACTATCTTGATGCTCCTTGAAAGGGGTGCCTATTCGGTTATCCCGGTGCTCACCATTGAAGAGGCATTCAGCCTTAAGGAGAGTTATCCTGATTACGTGCTTGCAGGGGAGCGCAAAGGAATAAAAGTTGCTGGTTTTGACATGGACAATTCTCCGAGTCAGGTTGCTGGGATGGACATGCAGGGCAAACATGTAATTCTGACTACTTCTGGTTGTACGCGGGCGATATGGCATGCCAATAGAGCAGAAAGGATTGTAGTGGGTAGTTTTGGGAACGCAGACGCACTTGTTAAGATGTTAAAAGAGCTCAATCCTCCGCTCATAACATGGTTGGCCGTTGGCACTGAGGCAGTATCAAAGGCAACTGAAGATGAACTTTGTGCCTTTTATCTAAAGAGGATGCTGGAAGGGGCATGTCCCGATTTTAAGGCGATTAAAGACAAAATTTTGACCGGGGAAGGGGCTGATCGTCTGCGGCGGCTGGGCCAGGAGAACGACTTTTCGTATTGCCTGACAACTAACATATTCAAGTTTGTGCCTGGGCTCATGATCAGGGGGCCTTTAATGGGATTTGTAAAAGGATGTGAAGTATGATATAC
Organism: Desulfobacteria bacterium; assembly: GCA_041547605.1. GTDB lineage: Bacteria > Desulfobacterota > Desulfobacteria > Desulfobacterales. The sequence goes on along the minus strand of JBFEUB010000010.1, from coordinate 17,962 downwards.
ATAATATGTAAACATTATTTAACTTGCCTAATTTCCCTTCGGTGACTGTCAGCTGCAAACCAAGGCAAGTAGCGTTGCCGCGGCCCCAATTGGCATGGCTTTTGCAAACTCCTCGGCTATGGGTCACCTTTCTCCCTAAAACATAACATTAGGATACCCGCAACTGGGATCGCTCCCAAATGGCTGCAAAAAACTTTAAAGTAACCCAAGACAAAGAGGGCACTTACCAACTGCAAGGAGAGATCTCCATTCACGAACTATCTGCATTCAAAGGTTTCCTGGAAGAGTCTGTTAAAAAGGGCGAGGAGCAAGAGATTGCCATTTCTTTAGGCGAGGTTAGATTCATTGACACGGCGGCTCTTCAACTGCTTATTTCTTTCAAAATGTGGTTGGCGCCTGAAATGAAATTGCGGATTTCGGCACTGTCTGCTGAGGTGGAGGAAATCTTATCTCTTTGCGGGTTGAAAGCCGCATTGCTGTGAGGCTGACGCCAAAATGGAAAAGCTTATCCTATTTGTAGATGATTCCCCGACAATGAGATCGTCGGTTTCTTTTTGTTTGCGAAATGCCGGATATCGCGTGACAGTGGCTGAAGATGGTGAAGACGGTCTCGTCAAGCTCCAATCCATCAAAGACAAGGGTGAATCGGTGTCCTTGATTATCACTGACATTAATATGCCAAAGATGGATGGGATTAGTTTCATATCAAAATTAAAAGAAAGCGAGTTGAAGTTTGTTCCGATACTGGTCCTGACGACCGAGGCTGACAAGACTGTGATAGATCAAGGTCGCTCCGCAGGAGCCGCAGGCTGGCTACTGAAGCCTTTTCAACCCGAACAGCTCTTGTGGGCTGTCAAGAAAGTCGTGTGGCCAAAATGAGTGAAGAGGACGAAACCTTAGAGATTTTTTTCTCCGAAACAGATGAGCTGCTGAGGGCGGCAGAGGAAAGCCTTCTGTCGCTTGAATCCGAGCCAGGGTCTGCATCAGATATTGAACAGCTTTTCAGGTCGGTTCATACTGTGAAAAGTGGTGCGGGAATGGTCGGATTCATGGGCATTTCAGACTATGCTCACCTTGTTGAGAACTTGTTGGAGCGGGTTAGATCTCAGAAGGTGGCCGTCACCAAAAACCTGATCACTTTTCTTTTGGACACGATTGACTTTATTCGATCCATGGTTGACCGGGTAGCGCAAGGTCAAGCCGAAGTAGACCAGGAGGTTCTCAACCAGAGAAAAAGTCAGGTAAAGCGCTATTTGGGAGTGGAATCTGTGAGCCCGCCTGCAGACGAACCCGAGGCACCAGCAAAGGAACCTCTCGAAGAACCCGTTGCAGGATTTCGCTTCTACAAGATCGATCTCAAGCTCGAAAAGCACCTTTTCTATACCGGTCAAGACCCCCTCCTCCTCCTGTTGAACCTCAGGGAATTGGGGGAGTTTGTGCGGGTGGTAGCTGACCTTTCCGAGCTTCCAGATTTTGAAAATCTTGCTGTGTATGATCTGTACATATCCTGGCAGATTATTATCAAGACCAAAAGCTCTCGTGAGGACCTTGAAGACGTCTTTATGTTTGTCAAGGATGAAAACGACATTCGTATTGAAGATGTCACCAAGCGTTACAGAGAGGGTATTGATATAGAACTTGCCGACAAGAAGCTCGGTGAGGTGCTTGTAGAGGAGAGCAGGATTACGGAAGAGGTATTGACGGATGCGCTGAAGAGACAGAAGATGCTGGGAGAGATCTTGTTAGAGGAAGGAAAGATTCAGCGTGAAGATCTTGATGACGTGGTGGCCAAGCAGGAGGAGAGTCGCACGGTCTATCGTAAAACATCCATCCGTGTTGATGTGGGAAAAATTGACAGCCTGGTAAATCTCGGTGAAGAGCTTGGCATTGGACTTTCTAGACTGCAGATACTCATAGAAAAGCAGTTGGGCCCGAGACAGATTGAAATCAAGGAAGAGATGGAAAACCTGATCAAGGTGAATCGTGAATTGCAGGAACGGGTGGCACGGGCGCGGATGTTTCCTTTGGAAGGAACGTTTCGCAGGTTTCAACGCATGGCAAGGGATCTCGCTGTTGAACAAAAGAAGGAGATCAAAGTGGTCTTAACGGGGTTGGATACAGAGTTGGACAAAGAGGTGATTGAGCATTGCACAGACCCGTTAAAACATCTTGTCCGAAATTGTGTTGATCACGGTATAGAAACGCCAGAGGACCGAGAGGCCAAGGGAAAACCGCGCTGGGGAACCATCAGCCTCAAGGCATATCAGAGAGGGGGAAGGGTTTTTGTTGAGATCGGTGAAGATGGAAAAGGGATGGATGTGGAGCAGATTCGTAAGAAGGCCGTTGAGAAGGGCTGGATTGAGCGAAATGAAGTCTTAGCAGAAGAAGCTGTGCTTGACCTTATCTTTAGGCCTGGGTTTTCCACGGCTGCAGAAGTGACGGAACTCTCTGGGAGGGGGGTTGGGATGGACGTGGTCAAAACTCAGCTTGATAGACTCGGCGGCACCATAGAAGTCCAGACCGAAAAGGACAAGGGGACGACTTTTGTCTTATGTCTTCCCCTGACATCTGCCATCATGGAGGTTTTGCATGTCGTTGTGCGGGGCACTTCATACTTGGTACCGGTCCAGGTTGTTGTTGGAACCGAGAGTTTTGACCAGAACCTTGTCAAACACGTAGGGGCCGAGGAACGGGTGTACCCGTTTCGGGGTGACTATCTTCCCGTTGTAGATATTGGAAAGATTCTTAACATGGGCAACGCTTCTGCAAACGGTAATGGTGCCGCGGTGATTTTTGTGGATACAGGACAAAAAGTGTTTGGAATGCCCGTAGACGAACTCCTGGAGTCTCAGCAGATTATTGTAAAGACTCTGGAGACCAACTATCGGAGCGTGAGAGGACTAGCCGGTGCTACCATTTTGGGTGACGGTTCGGTTGGGCTTGTCTTGGATCTTTTGGGGATAGAGGAAATGTTTTTCGGGACGTCCTTTAAAGGAGACACAGACGATGAAGGTGAAAAAGAGGAAAAATCTGGCTAAGGGGTTGCTTTGCCTGACGTTTTTTATTTTTGTGGGCAGCACGGCCTGGGCGCAAAATCCCAGACCAAGGATCTATGTGGGTTCCGATGGCTGTATGAAGTGCCATGAAACCGAATACGAAAACTTCACCAAATACGCTCGGAAAAGCCGATCGTTTCAAAGTGTGCAAAATATGAAAAAAGGGCTTACCCCTGAGGAAATAGAAGGATGCTATAGTTGCCATACCACAGGATATGGCAAGCGGGGCGGTTTTGTCAGCCCTGAAAAGACGCCTGAACTAACAGATGCGGGATGTGAGGTTTGCCATGGGCCAGGTGGACGTCATGCAGAAACCGGGGATCCAGATGATCTCACAGTAGAAGTTACCATAGAAATCTGTGCTGTATGTCATATCCAAGAAAGGGTTAAGGCCTTTCGATATAAACCTATGGTGCACGGGGGTGCCCATTAACTGGTGGAGGTGAAGTCATGACAGGCTTGATTGATACACTGCTCAAAAAAAGCGGACTTCGCGTCAAGATCCTCGTAGCAACGATCGGGGTGGTCGGGGGATTTACTGGGTTATTCCTCTATCAAACCCTTTCTTTTCATAGTAAGAGCGCCTTAGACCAGGTGGCGGAAGCGAGCCAGCACCTGCTCGAGAACACTTATAGCGCCATCAAATATCCCATGTCAATTGGAGATAGTACGACAGTCGAGGAGCAACTAAAGGATATCAAGAACCATATGGAGGGCGTTGAAGTATACATATCCGACTTCCAGGACAACCTTACCTATGCCTCAGAAGAAAATCGTATCGATACCAAAGTCATGACCTATTTGTGGGAAGAAGAGACCCAGAAAGCCCTTTCCAATGTAATGAACACGGGACAGTCGCCCGAGAAATCCTTTAGAGAATTCAGAGGCGATGAGGCTTTCATGGTTACAATCCTTCCCCTTTTGAACGAAAGTGCTTGTCATCACTGCCACGGCGCAAGCCGAAAAGTATTGGGTGCCATGGTGGTGAAGCACCCTGTAAAAGAGGTTTATTCCGCTCTTGCTTCAGCAAGAAATCGCCTCGTTGGGTTCTCTCTTGTGGAAATCCTTGGGATCATACTTGTTATCAACTTTTTATTCAATCGGCTGGTGACCCAGCGTATTCATGCATTGGCAGAAAAGACGGGGCAGGTCTCAGCCGGAGATATCACCGTTGAAGTCCAAGATGATCATCTAGACTCCATTGGGTGGTTGAGTCGGAATTTTAACCAGATGATCAGAAACATCCGTGACCGTATGGAATATGCCAATAGCCTTAAAGTAGGCATCTCAGAGCCTTTCTTTATGGTCGATCGTGAAATGATGCTGACGTTCATAAATGCTGCTGCTGCTAAAGTTGCGGGTGTTCGACGTGAAGATGTTGAGGGGAAGAAAACGTGTCAACAGATATTCAAGAGCAATGTGTGCGAAACAGATTGCCCCATAAAAAAAGCCATGGACACCGGAGAAGCTACCTTGGGTCAAAAGGTTATCATGAAAAACGCTGCGGGGAAGGAAATTCCTAATATCGTGAGTGGGGCCGCTTTGAAGGATTCTGATGGCAAGATTCTGGGCGGGTTTGAAATTATACGTGATATCTCCAAAGAAGTTGAAGCAGAATTGACTCTCAAGGAGTCTTTTCTCAAGGAAGAAGAGGAAAAGGAGAGATTGCAGAAGAGAGTTGAGAATCTTTCTGAGATCCTGAAACAGGTTGCCGCAGGGGACCTCACAGTGAGGGCTGAAGGTAGCGGTGAAAGTGATGCTATGGATCAGCTGGTTGAGAGAACCAATGAGACCCTTGATCACATGAAGGACCTCATTAGTCAGACGAAGAAGTCTGCCCTTACCGTAGTCGGCGGGGTCCGGCACATGTCTGAAGGAAACCAGGAACTCTCGCAGCGCACCCAGCAGCAAGCCGCTACGGTGGAACAGACGAGCGCAACCGTAGAAGAACTGGTTTCTAACGTTAACCAAAACGCTGCCAATACCCAGCGAGCCGATAGTCTTTCAAAAGAAGCGGTAGCCGTTGCCGTGGAGGGCGGAGAGACGGTTGCAAGAACAACCCAGGCCATGAACGATATAGCGGAAGGCAGCCGCAAGATTGTTGAGATGATGGATTTGATTAACGAGATAACCTTTCAGACGAACCTGCTCTCCATCAATGCTGCTGTGGAAGCAGCGCGGGCCGGTGAACAAGGGCGGGGGTTTGCTGTCGTTGCCAATGAAGTCCGTAATCTAGCTAACAGAAGTTCAGATGCGTCCAAGGACATTCAAAATCTTGTACGGAATATCATGAATGAGGTCAATACCGGTAAAGAGTGGGTCAGCGAACTGGAGAATGGATTCAAGAGGATTATTCAAACCATTAAACAGGTATCCGATGCCCTCAGCGAGGTCTCTTTGGCCACCCAGGACAGCTCTAGGGGGATTGAGCAGATTGGGCAGGGCGTGGAGGAGTTGAGCGATGTGACTGAAGATAATGCAGCGCTTGTGGATGAACTGGCAAGTGCTACGGAGCAATTGAACGAAAAGGCAGGTTTGCTGCAAAGTATGACTGAGAAGTTTATATTGGGTGATGGAGGCGATATCGAGGTTGAAGAATTGAGTTTCAAGAAAAGTTTTCGCGTTCCAAAGATGGAGAGGCGAGGTACCAAACCGCCTACTATTAGGCCCCTACGTGAGGACTTGGTTGTTCAGCAGCCGATGGAAGAGAAAGTAGAAGACTCAATAGAAACAGAGTTGGATGAGGGATTCGAGGAATTCTAATGGCTGAAATCGATCAATTTGTTGTCTTTTCCGTGAATGACCAAGTATATGGTGTGGAGATCCTCAAGATAAAAGAGGTGGTCAGCTATCAAAAGATCACACCGCTTCCCAATATGAAAGGGTTCATCAAGGGGATTATTAATCTGAGGGGGGTTATACTGCCGGTATTCGATTTGAGGGAAAAGTTTAAACTCCCGGACACCACATACACCCCTTTCCATGCAATCATCGTGATGGAAATATCGGGAAGAGTCATGGGAGTTGTTGTAGACCATATTTCGGATGTTGTGGATCTCTTTCCCGAAGAAGTTCAGACTGCATCCAGCCTTCCTCCTGGTGTACAGGCCGAATATATTAAGGGCATTGGGAAGAAAAAACGGGAGCTTATCGTCTTGCTGGATGTCGATAGACTCTTGAGCCCTGAAGAACTCGAAATCCTGGATGCCACCTGATCAATATGCGTTCTCTTATGACATCCCCATTCCCAGAAGTAGAATTTGAACGATTCAGAAACCTCATAAGAAAACATATTGGCATCTCATTTTCTCATACGAAAAGGGGCGCTTTACAACGAAAGCTTGTTTCCAGGGTGCGTCAACTGGGATTAGAATCATATGATGCCTATTATCACTACTTACTTCACGATAAGAAGGGAGAAAGGGAACTCCGGCAACTTATAAACGCAATTACTATAGACCAGACCGAATTTTTCAGACACACCAAGCAGTTCGAGCATTTGGCCAACATTATATTACCGCAAATTGCAACACAGAAAGAGGGTGCCAAAAAGCTGCGCATATGGTCGGCTGGATGCTCCACAGGCGAGGAAGCCTACAGCATAGCCATGGTCGTAAACGAGATATTCGGAGGAGACGACACCTGGGACATTAGGATACTGGCCAGTGACATCGATACAGACGCCCTGAAGTTTGCATACCAGGGCCTATACCCAAAGCACTGCGTCGAAAAGGTGCCATCAGAATATCTGAGCACGTATTTTACAGAAGCGGTTGGAAGAGAAGGCAAGGTCTACTGCGTCAGAGATGCTTTGAGAAAGAACTTATTGTTTCGGAGACTCAATTTTGTGGATCCTGCGTTCCCTTTTAAGAGCCTTGTTGACATTATTTTCTGTCGTAACGTGATGATTTATTTCGATACAGAGCTTAAGAAGAAGCTCATCGACAATTTCTTCAATATTTTGCAACCAGATGGCTTTCTTTGTCTGGGAAGTTCCGAATCTTTGATCGGTGTGGACGATCGTTTCACCTTGGTGGGTCACGCCATCTATCAAAAGATGGGGTGAGCCGAAGGGTCAAGGGCGTGCAGCGATTTTACAGCGAAAAATTGAAAAAGACACTCATCTTGCTTACCGCAGGAGAGTATTTTGCAACGCAAGATGGAGAGGTACTCTGCACCGTAGTCGGATCCTGTATCGCCACCTGCATCTATGACAAAGGGAAAAAGGTGGCTGGGATGAACCATTTTTTGCTTCCCGGAATGGTGCATCCCGAGGAAATGCTGTCTTCTGACGTCGGTCGCTATGGGATGTTTGCCATGGAGCTGCTGATCGGTGAACTTATTAAATTGGGGGCGCGGAGAAATGAGCTTCAGGCCAAGTTGTTTGGCGGGGGCAATGTATTACACTTCAGAAAAGAGGACGGTGACGTAACACTTTCCAATATTCGTTTTGCAAAGAAATTTTTGGAGCTGGAAGGTATTCCCACAGTGAAGGAGGATTTGGGGGGGGACAGGGGCAGGAAGATCCTGTTTTTCAGTGATACCAATCGGGTTCTCCTAAAGCGGTTTGACACAAGAAAAGATCGGTCGTTTGTTCGATCGGAAGAGGCTTATAAGAGGAAGTTATTTCAAAAACGACTCGAAAAATCACCGGTGATGCTATTTAAGACATGAAACCGATTCGCGTTCTTATTGTTGACGATTCACCGACTGTGCTGTCGGTGCTAAGGGGTATCATTGCCCGAGAGGCCGATATTGAGGTCGTGGGAACGGCTTCGGATCCCTTTGAGGCAAAGGAAGTCATGCAGAAAGTCATGCCAGATGTGATCACTCTGGATGTGGAGATGCCTCGAATGGATGGAATCACCTTTTTGAAACGCCTCATGTGTTTCCGCCCTCTTCCAGTGATCATGATCAGTTCATATACCCACGAAAACAGCCGGCGCACCTTGGAAGCCCTGGATGCCGGGGCTGTCGATTTTGTTGCCAAACCGTCAGGGGGTGTGAAGACGGGTCTTGAGGTGTTGAGATATGAGATTACGAGAAAGATAAAAGCTGCAGCAGAGGCGAGAATGAAGCCATCTCTCGTATTTCACAGACCCGAAAAACCTATATCTGCGGAAGGAATTGAGTCCTCGAATAAGATCATTGCCATAGGGGCCTCAACAGGCGGTCCCCGTGCTATTAAAAGAATACTGGGTTCCATGCCTCCGAATGCCAATGGGATTGTCATCGTCCAGCACATGCCGGCACATTTCACGAAAACCTTTGCTCAGAATTTGAACGCGTCGTGTTGTATGGATGTGAAGGAGGCCGAGCACGGGGATCGCGTGACTAGAGGCAAGGTGCTCGTTGCACCCGGCGGGTGGCACCTGGAAGTAGCAGCGGACAAACACGGGTATTACGTCCAGCTCCAAAATGGGGGGGCGGTCAATTATCAGCGGCCTTCCGTAGATGTTTTATTCCACTCGGTTGCAAAGGCTGCAACCTACGATGCAATTGGCATACTTCTAACAGGGATGGGCATCGACGGGAGCGACGGGCTGCTGGCCATGAAGGAAGTCGGCGCTTTTACCGTCGCCCAGGATGAAGCCACGTCGGTTGTTTTTGGCATGCCTAAGTCAGCCATAGAACAGGGTGCTGCTGAAGTCGTGGCTGCCTTGGATGATGTGCCGCGTATTGTTATTTCAGCGCTTAGATCGTAATGTAATGCCCAGTGAGAAATGACCGAATGCTTTACAGTCACAGATTCCTTATAGTATGTCTTGTTGAACTGCAATAGGGCATGTTTCAGGGGGCTCAATGTCACAGATTACAGTGGGCATGACTTTGTCTTATTTGAACTAAATTTCTCATACGGAAAGTAGTGCCATGGGTAGAATATTGATTGTAGACGATAGTCGATTGATTGCTCACGTTGCGAAAACAATCCTGACCAAGCGCGGGCACGAAGTCTTTTTGGCTCCGGACGGCAAGGCTGGCGTGGAAGCAGCAAAATCTGAACGGCCGGACATTATTTTGTTGGATTTGATCATGCCTGTTATGGATGGGTATGAGGTGTGTGAGCATCTAAAAAAGGACGACAGTACCAAGGAGATACCCATCATCATGGTTACGTCGAAGGCTGAGGCCGCTGACAAGGTCAAGGGGCTGGAGATGGGTGCCTTGGACTATGTGACTAAACCGTTTGACGAAGGTGAGTTGGTTGCTCGTGTGAATATTCACCTGCGACTGAGGGAGCTCTATGAAGCGGTTCAGGAGCAAAATCGGCAGCTCCAGGAAATGGCCAACCGAGACGGACTGACAGGTTTGTATAACCATCGATATTTTCACGAGAAGCTGTCACAGGATTTTTTGCGCGCCAAACGGTATCATGAGTATTTGTCGTGCATTCTCTTTGACATAGATCACTTCAAGAAATTTAACGACACCTATGGCCATCAGACCGGCGACGTTGTGCTCAGGGCCCTGGCAAGTGTCATAGAGCGCTCCACAAGAGAAAGCGATGTAGCAGCTCGGTATGGGGGTGAAGAGTTTGCGATCGTTTTGTATCATACCGATAGGCGGGCAGCCTATGAGGCGGCCGAACGTCTACGGCAAGCGGTGGAAAGTAATGAGGTCGAAGACAATGGCAACGTTCTGCGTGTAACTATTAGTCTGGGGATAGCCACATTTCCACACGAGAAAATCCACGATTCCAAAGAACTGATTGAATATGCTGATCAGGCACTTTATAAGGCTAAAGAAAACGGTCGAAACCGGGTAGAGGCTTTTGACGGTTGACCCCTTTCAATCGAAGAATTCTGTTTGACTGGAGATAGGCTTGGCAAAGGGCACTTTCAAAACGCTAACCGAACAACAGATCAGAACGACCAACCGTCTTCAACGGGACTTTTTCAGCCAACGCATCCACGTATTTGATCCGCCCTTACCGGAAGGTGTGCCGGAACGTCTGAAGAAAATTGTGGCATCTGCCAAGATAGCGAAAGGTGACGTGGTTTTGGATGTGGGTACAGGCACAGGGATTCTGGTGCCGTTGATTCAGGCATATAAGCCTGAGATCATCTTTGCATGTGATCTTTCAGAGGCGATGCTGGCACATCTGCGAAAACAGTATCCGTATGCAAAAACCATTTCTGCAGATGTTCGTGACCTTGTGCTACCGGATCAAAGCATCGACATCGTCTTTCTCAATGCTTGTTATCCGAACGTGGTTGACAAGCCGGGAAGCTTTAAAAACATTAGCCGGATGATGAGACCAGGCGGCCGTATGGTCATCAGCCATCCCATGGGAAAATCGTTTATTGACCTTCTGAAAGAAAAATCTCCGTTCTCCCTGGACAACTTTCCGAAAAAGGCTGAGGCTGAGGCTTTGCTCGAGCCCTACGGATTCCTGATTCAACAGTTTATTGACGAGCCGAAGATCTATATTTTAGTCGCTACAAAGCACCATAGCCGCTAACAGATTCCCTAACCTCTATCGCCTCTCCGTCTTCGCCTTGACATCTTGGCCTACCTGTAATAGCCTCGCTCTTGGTTTGCCGTTTTGATGCAATACTTTTGCCATTCTGAGGACCGCGCCTTCACATTTCAGTCAATGTAATACGTCTCTCCATGATGCGAATCCGGGAAACAAAAGCCTATGACTGTGAGCCTGTTTTCTTAGGGTATGGGTGGATTCAAAACTGGATTTCCGAGTACCGGAAGGGCAACCGTAAACTTGTGCCTTTGAAGGGAAGACATATCATATTTCCTGAAAGGCATTTTGCAGCCGCCCTCATGCACCTTTACGTTGGCACCTTTTCTCTTTCTGAGATTGCCGACATCGTGTCGGTCCCTCCGGCTGAGCTGGCGTTCTTACGAACCGAGATAGACTTCGTGACGCTCGTTGATAGGTTCAAAGCTGCGTTTGCCCGGTATTTCAGGGAAAATCTCATGTTGAACGAATATCCACCTATGAGTTACGTTTTCATTGCTGCGGAATATGCTGCTTTCGAAGAACTTGCAAGAAACCAGATACGCGTTCCTTTATTTAAGCACATGAAACAACTCGGCGACACCATATCCGACAAGGAACGTCACCACTTGTCCATTGACCTGTATGATCTGAGAACGTTTAAGAAGTTGTTTAGTTTTTTTGTTTTTGAGGAGTGTTTTCTGCAGGCGCTGGCCAAACCCTGCATGCCGAAGCTAAAGCGTATTGCTAAGGAAATCGTTTGGAAGGGTTTGCATGAAGATTACAACGAATTGCATTCCCTTCTGTCCGCGCAGCTAACGAGGCGTGACGTCAAGGATGAACTGAGAACACGCCTTGGGTTTTTGAAGATTCACTGATCATTTCTTCCCGGCCGGGATACCGGCCGGTATGAAAGGAGGGCTCCATGAAAACTACGCTTAGTATCATCAAGGCCGATATTGGTAGTGTCGGCGGACACATCGCCCCGAGCAGGCAGTTGTTTTCTGTTGTGAAAGACCATGTAAAAAATGCCTCCCCCGGACTCATTGATGACACCTTTATCTCCAGCACCGGGGATGACATTGCCCTGCTTATTAGCCATCAACACGGTGTCTTGAACGAAAACATTCACAAGCTGGCATGGGATGCTTTTCTTGAGGGGACCAAACGAGCCAAGGAACAAGGTCTTTATGGTGCTGGCCAGGACCTGCTGAAGGATGCTTTTGCAGGGAATGTAAAGGGGATGGGGCCGGCCGTTGCAGAAATAGAATTTGAAGAACGCCCTAACGAGCCTTTCCTTATGTTTGCTGCTGATAAGACCGATCCGGGTGCCTATAATCTCCCTCTGTACTTAGCCTTTGGGGACCCCATGTATAATTCGGGTTTGATCCTTTCTCCCAAAATGGAAAAAGGGTTCAAATTTACTATCATGGACGTCTCGTACACAGAAGGGGATAAGGTTATCGATCTGAACACACCTGAGGACCTGTATGACATTGCAGCACTCTTGAGAGACAATCAACGATTTGTCATTGAGTCGATTCACTCCAGACAAGACGGAGAACAGGTCGTCGCGGTGAGCACAACACGCCTTCACAATATTGCGGGCAAGTACACGGGAAAGGACGATCCGGTCATGCTGGCACGGGTGCAGGGTTCATTTCCCGCTACCGGCGAGGTTCTTGCGCCCTTCACCATCTGTCACTACGTGGCAGGATTCATGCGGGGAAGCCATACAGGCCCCATGATGCCGGTAAAACGAAACACCAGCGTGTCTTATTTCGACGGTCCACCCATTGTGTCCTGTATGGCCTTCTGTGTGCACAACGGAAAGTTAACGCATCCTGCAGACGCTTTTGATCATCCATTCTGGGATCATGTTCGGGATAAAGCCTCCCGCAAGGCCTATGAGATCAGGGAGCAGGGCTTTTCAGGTGCGGCTATGCTGCCATACTCTGAACTTGAATATGGCGGGATTGTGAAGAAGATGGAAAAGCTTGAGCCCAAGTTTAAGATTCGAACGTCGTGAGTTTGCCTTAGAAGTCAGTTAAACTGTGAAGCCTCCCCGCCCTTCCATGCGGGGGTTCTGCTCTCCGGCAGCACTGCGTGTCCGGGGAGCATGCCGGTCAAGGCTGAATGCAGAAAGTACCGGTCAGTATCTGGGCACTATCATGAGTGAAGAAGTCAATGATTTCAAGGAAAAACCCGGCAATTTAAACAGAAAATGGGTGGTTCTTGGTGGTTGCTGTTTGCTATTTGTTTTCGTTGGGTTGGGTTACTCGGCGGTTTACCGGCCGGTCATTCTAGACGCAGACCGAGTAGGGATTTATGTCAAGAACACTGGGGGCATAGATGCCCTCATTCACAAGGTAGACGGCTTCTGGTATTGGGCAGGTCGGGTGGCTTTTTTGGCGAATATGCCTGGTATTCATCAACGGGTTAGGGCGGGGTCAGGGCCAGTGAAACTGCAGATTCCTGATATTCCCTTACCTGGCAGGGAAATACTTGACCAACGTGCCTGTTACATGAAGCTTGCAGTACGCTACAGGATTCCAGGGGTTCCCATATTCAGGTATACCAGCCCATTGTATTTTGCGTATGATCCGAGTCAAAAAGTATGGACATCAGCAAAGAGCATTCCTCCGAAGTACAGGGCTCTTGGAAAAGTTCCTCTCGGCAATATTGATGAAATTGCACTAGACTTTCACCTCGATTAGGCCGAAAATATTGTTTGATGGAGATTTGATCCAACGTTTCCTTTTTTGTCTACACGCTCTATTAAGGTTCTATTAAAACCGCCGACAAATGTCAGAACTTGAAAGAACTACACTGTACTGGCCAAGGGGGCTTCTTTTCTGGGAACGCAGGGCCAAGTATGCCGAGGGCCAGCTACTCAACGGCGACCGGCATGGAAGATGGGTATTCTGGTACAGGAATGGGAAAAAACAGCTAGAAGGTGAATACACAAAAGGGAAGAAGACAGGCACCTGGGTCAAATGGGACGAGCGTGGAGTAAGAATTACAGAGGGGGAGTTTCTATATGGAAAGATGCATGGCAGGTGGACAGACTGGTATGTGAACGGACAAAAGACACTGGAAAGTCATTGGGTGCATGGCAAAAGGGATGGCAATTGGACGTGGTGGAGCATGCAGGGCGATATGCAAAAAGTTGAAACCTACGATCATCGCCGTGAGCCAGACCGGGGCTACTCCATTCATACTGATCTTGAGGCAAGGGAAATCATCCGGCAGATTCAGAAGAGAAATCTTCAGAGGAGTTGGGAGAAACTGGTAGGCAGTTTTGTGGGAAACCTCGTGAAGCCCTGGCATATTGCTTGCTGGCTGTTGGTTTTTGTTCTCGCATTTGGGTTGATACATGCCAAAACACCATGGCGTGGAGCAGCCTTGGCAGGAATTGTTGCGCTTTGTGTTACGAGTATGGTAGCATGGATTTCGGACGGTAAGAGAAATGGAAAGTAAAGGCCAGCTTGCTTCATTCCACCGTACACGCGCTCCTCACTCACTACTTCTTACCGCCTATGCCTACTCCTCACTCCCCACCATGTCTATGACAGTGAAAAAGAGTTATCCACAGAGTCATGTATGGAACAGATTACAGGATTAGTGAAAGCTTAGTACAATGGCATCCTCATCAAAGAAAAAGGCGGTGAAAAAGCGCAAAGGTTCACTAAAGCAAAGAATTGTGTCTGTCGTGGTGATCGTCGTGCCGGCTTTGGTGGTCGTTGCCTGGCTAGTTATGACCATTGTTTACCACCAACCATCCGCTACCAAGTAACCTTTTAAATAAATAAAACACCCGCAGACCATGCTGCACGACGAAGACAAAAGGAGTTCAGGCCCTTTGTAGCAGAATAGTTCCGAGCTGCAAGTGTCTGCAACATGGTTATTGAAGCTTGGCGTAAAAACACCACACGTTGCTTACTGTGATGAGGTTCACACAATTGGATTTGACATAGAATAATTCCTGCCGTATAAATAAAATTTAACCGACTTTGGTTGAGCGGTTGGCCCTGCGGACAAGGAGTGTTACCACAGGGGATAAGGCCCGTCCTGTAGCTAAACTTGATAAGACGAAAACTGCGTTGAGATAATCAGTCCCTTTGCCGTGGAGCCAGAGGGACAACTTCCTGCATGGTTGAACGCAATTCGAGGAAGTGCTGATGGCTGACAAACCTTCGTACAAAGAACTGGAACAAAGGGTTAAGAGGTTAGAGGAAGAAGCTGTTAAGCACGAGAAGATAGAGAAGGCGCTTCGGGAGAGTGAAGAGAAATTCCGGCTCCTCGTCGAAAATCAGACAGACATGATTGTGAAGTTTGATATTGATGGCCGCCTCCTTTTTGTAAGTCCATCGTATTGTGAAACATTCAATAAGTCAGAGGAGGATTTGCTCGGGACAAAATTCATGCCTCTCATTCACGATGAGGACCGTGACGCTGTGACAGAGGCCATCAATAATGTGTACAAGCCACCATATACCGCCTATGTGGAAGAGCGCGCCATGACGAAAGATGGCTGGGGCTGGCAGGCTTGGCTTAATACCGCTGTATTGAATCAAGAGGGTGAGGTAGAGTCGATTATCGCTGTGGGCAGAAATATCGACCAACGCAAACGGGCAGAACAAGCGCTTCAAGAAAGTGAAGCCGTTTTAAGGATTCAGGCTGACGAGCTTAAGGAAGTAAATAGCGCATTAAGGGTTTTGCTGAAACAAAGAGACAACGACAAGGCAGAGCTCGAAGAGAAAGTCTTTTTGAATGTTCGTGAACTGGTCATGCCTCATTTAGAGAAATTGAAGAAAATGATTTCGGACACCAAACAGAGGGCCTATTTAAAAATACTCGAATCAAACCTAAACGAGATTGTCTCACCATTCGCGCATAGGTTATCCTTGAGATATTCAGCGCTTACTCCAACAGAAATTCAAATGGCATTTCTTGTCAGAGATGGAAAAACCACAAAAGAGATAGCGGACCTGTTGAATTTATCCCATAGAACTGTCGAGTCTCATAGACAGAGTATCAGAATGAAAATGGGCATAAGAAACAGAAGGGCCAACCTGAGATCCCACCTGTTGTCCGTCTAAGTATACTGATTACAAGTACGTATTTTAAACGCATAAAAAGAGTGTTGCTTTTTGGCGGATTTCTGGCATTCTAGATAAGAGATGTAAGAAACTTCCCGATGCGGACCGTTCAAAGTAGGGTAGGGCATCTAGGAGGCTTCACTTCGAGGTTAGGGCCCCGTTACCCGCAATGGTGTCTCTGTGGTTGGAACACTTTTCAGGGTAGCGTCGAGAAGGGTGAGAAAGTGGAAACTGAAAACAGGAAATTCGACCGGTACCTGGCAGAAGACTTGGCCTTTGCCGCGTTCCGGCCTCGTTTTGTTAAACTGGGTAAGATCAAAGATATAAGTCAGGGTGGTTTGGCTTTCGAATATGTGACCACTGAAGGGCAGATGGAAGATTCTTCAGAAATAGACATTTTCATGTCTGGGGCCCGTTTTCATATGACCAGAGTACCAGTCAAAGCCATATACGACACCAAAGTCGTTGAGCACGACTATACCTTCGCGCCTTTTGTTGAACGGAGGCGGTGTGGGGTGCAGTTCGGGGAACTGACCCAAGAGCAGGCTGCCCAATTGGAGGATTTTTTCAAAACCCATACGATTGGGTTAACACAGTAAAGAGAGGGGTCAGGTTTCAACATTCAACAAGATTCATTTCCTCCAGAATCCCTGCCACAATCTTGCCGTTTCATATCCGCAAGGATCTCTTGCTTGAGCTGCAACAGCGAGCGCATTCCCTTTCGCGAGTTGTTGGGACTGCAGGGAGCTTCAATTTGCGCAAGGGAATCAATCCTACCGAGAGTTTTTATGAGCCATATCGAGGCCGCCGTTTTCCACCATGAAGGTGTAGTTTTTTTTGCTAATAAGATACTTTAGATAAGTCTGTTAATTTGCTGTTCTAAAATGCAAAACTGGACACATAATGGTGGGCTTCGCCCCCACTTCACAGGCTGCGATTCTCAGATCTCTATCAAGGTAACCGTTGACAGGATAAGGTGCGTTATGGTACGGCGGTCAGAAATTTTAGCATGGTTTGTTGAACGATGCTAACCGCGTCAGTTGGGTTTTAGTCCATAGATCTCGATCGAGAAAAGGAGGTGGTCCAGAGAGCGTCAGATTGGCGACCATAACAATGGGAGATTGTGGATCGTGAATGCTCGTAGATTGTAAATAGTTCATTGCGTATCTGCTAAAATGGACCTCTCATTGGTTGGACGGGAAGTTCAAGGGCCAACGGGCCAAGGAAAGGAGTAAAATAAAATGTCAAAAACATTTATGAAATGCGTGTCATGTTATCTCGCTATGGCGATGTTTTTCATAGGTATCGTACCAAAGGTTGACGCTGCGCTATCACCATCAGAGGTCATCGTTCTTTCTCAGATTGACAGAGCTTCCGACCTTCAGAAGATTCAACAGATTCTTGAGACAAAAATGATTAAGACAAGGCTGGAGCAGCTCGGTTTTTCGCAGGACGAAATTCAGGCCAGGCTGACCCAACTGAATGATCAGCAGATTCATCAGCTCGCCTTACAGCTGGATAAAATCAAGGTTGGTGGTAATGGGTTTGAGTTCTTGGTGATAATGCTTCTTGTAGCAATATTGGCTGTTCTTTTTCTGCACTATTCAGGAAGAACGGTTGTTCTTCAAAGGAAATAGTGTTGATATTGCAGGACATCCATTTGCATCTCTGACGTATCACAACCGGCTAAGTTATCTTGCCTAATTTGATGAGACTATTCACGTGGGTTCCAGGACGCCTGCGCATATTCCCTTTTATCCTGCCTTTACTGTTTTCATGCGCAGGAGTTCCTGATGTTACAGAATCCACGGATTCTCGCTTCATAGAAAATGTGCCCTTTTATCCGCAGGAAGCCTATCAGTGCGGCCCCGCCTCGCTCGCAGGAGTTTTGAATTACTGGCATGTACCTGTTTCTCCAGAAGTTATTGCAGCCGAAATATACAGTGAATCAGCAGGAGGAACCCTGGATGTGGACATGGTATTGTATGCGCAGCGGAAAGGTCTCACAGTCAAACAGTACGAGGGCAGCATTGAAGATATCAAGCGCAACGTTGATTTGGGCCACCCGGTAATTGTCCTGGTTGATTATGGTTTCTGGCTTTATCAGCAGAATCACTACATGGTCGTTGTGGGCTATAATGAGAAAGGAATTTTGGCGAATTCAGGAAAGGAGCCACGTAAGTTTATATCTTCTAAAAGTTTTTTGAAGTTGTGGGAAAAAACAGAGTTTTGGACCATGCTAGTAAAACCGAAAAAGTAAGATATGAGATAGATGTTACGCGCAAACCGCCCAGCATTGCACTGCTTGTCGTTTGTTTTTTTTTGTTTGCCCCGTCTCTATATCTGTT
>JBFEUB010000009.1:0-35013 GCA_041547605.1 Desulfobacteria bacterium | reverse complement strand
CGTTTTGAAGAACTTCTCCGTAATATGAACCAGGGGCTTGGGAAAGAAGAAGGGTCTGCCTGCACCGTCTCCGCCTTTATATACATCAAAGAGCTTCCACACAAAGCGCTGAGCTTCCTTTTCGTACTCGGCATAGGTCTTGCCCGTGTACATTCCTCCCGGCCCAATAGCGGGCACATCCTCAAAGTGTTTGGGAACTTCCCAGTATAAGTTAAGGTCCGTGAAGATCGCTTGGCCTCCACGTGCCACCGCCTGCTGCGAAAATTCGAAGATCATCATTTGGGCGAGCTGTTCCACGGCCTGATCATCCAGCTCTTCCAGGTATGGGGAAAAAAAGAGGTTCACCGCATCCCAGCCGATGGCGCCGGCAAAGTTGCTCTGCAACGCGGCTGCAAACTTCACCATGTGGGCAAGCAGGACCTCGGCATGCTTGGCCGGTTTTGCCATAGCCAACGAATTAGGCAGATTCAAACCAAATTTTTTCAGATATTCGAGCGATTGTCCTGAACAGTAAGGTCGGTCGATGAAACCCAAATCATGCAAGTGAATGGCCCCGCGCATGTGAGCGTCTCCCACATCAGGTGAGAATACGTTCAAAAGCGCATACTCCTTCTTAATGTTTTCCGCCAAGGTCAAGTTGGTTGCCTCGGGCCCATGGGGAACATTGGCGTTCTCCTTGTTCGGATGCACGATCATCTGTTCCACGTCATAGAGAGGAACTCCCAGGCGCGTGTGCATCTTGCGAGCCTGTTCCAGTCCCCGCTCAATGAGCTTGGCATCTACCAGCTCCCTGATCAGTGGCGAGGTCACCATGGAGATGCCTGAAGCCAGTACCATCTCCTCCACTTCCAGGCTGATTGCCTCGGCTGTGTCCCCGTCAACCAGGGCCTCTCGGACCATGGCATCGACGATCTTTTGGCGATCCCAGCTGTCAATGGCCTCGTCAGACGTTCGGACAAAAAGGGCCATGTCTGTAGTTTCATGCATCTTCCCGTCGGCCCCATCTTCACTGCGAGCGGTTCCCTGATCCACATGCGAGAATTCTAAAAGGTTCCCCATCCGTATTTGTCTCCAAAGGGGTTGATTATCGGTTGTGATGCTGGAATGTTAACGAATGACACGTGAAGGACTTTAGGTGTCTCAGTGTAGCCAGGAAGACTCTAAACCACAATATGTTGTGGTTGTCAAGAAAAAAATAACAAGTTATAGTATGGCTAACCGTGATTCAGCCTCCCAGATCGTCGGTAACCTGGCGAACTTAGAATATTTTACATGATTTTTGGAGGGGCGGTCGCAACCAAAAACCAGAGGCCGAGATCTGGAAACCAGATGCTAGATCCTGCTGAGGCGTTGTCATTCCTCCGGAAACGGACACCGACCCATCCGCGAGTGGTGTCATTTAGAGGAAGAAAGGCGGCGAATCTTGGGCTTGAAAGGTGGAGTTAAGACCCCTTTTTCCGTAATGATGGCAGAGACATATCGATGAGGGGTGATGTCAAAGGCGGGATTTTCAGCCCCCACGCCGTCCGGTACCGTTCTTCCGCCCCGAAGGTGGGTAACCTCTTTCTCGTCGCGTTGTTCAATCGGAATCTCTCTTCCTGTTTTGATGGAGGCATCAATCGTCGACATAGGAGCAGCTACATAAAAGGGGATCTTGTGAGCCTTAGCGAGGACCGCCACCATGTAAGTACCGATCTTGTTTGCCACATCGCCATTGGCAGCGATGCGGTCCGCTCCCACGATGACTGCATCGACTTTTCCGTTCTGCATGAAATAACCGGCCGAATTGTCCGTGATCACGGTCACGGGAATGCCGGAGGCTTTCAACTCCCACGCCGTGAGGCGTGCCCCTTGCAGAAACGGACGGGTCTCATCAGAGTAAACTTCAATGTATTTTCCAGCCTCTACGGCGGCCCGCACCACGCCCAGTGCCGTGCCGTAGCCGCCCGTGGCCAAAGCGCCTGCATTACAATGCGTCAAAACACGGTTGCCGTCTTTAAGCAGCCGCTGACCGTGGCGTCCCATGGCCCGGTTGATGGCGATATCTTCTTCCAGAATCTTCTGGGCCTCTTCAACAAGGCGCAGTTTTACCTCCTCCGGGCCCCTCTGCGACGTTTGATCTGCGACCTGCTTCATCCGTTCTACTGCCCACGCTAGGTTTGCCGCTGTTGGACGCGCCGCAACCATTTCACGGCATATGGCATCAAAGCTTGTCCTGAAACGATCTATTCGGCTGGCACGGATCTTGAGGGCACCCAGAGCCACGCCCATTGCTGCAGCCACGCCGATAGCCGGAGCGCCGCGAATGACCAGGTCCTGGATGGCACGGACAACCGACCGATAGTCTTTACAGACCACGTACCTCTCCTGCATGGGGAGTTTCCGCTGGTCGATCATGACGACCTGGTTCTCTCGCCATTCAATCGTCTTTAGCATGTCTCTCGCCCGTTCCCTTCGGTCGCTCGAGCTCTCTCTCGACCTCTCAAAGGTCTCGGAGAACTGGAGTATTGGAGCACTAGGGTGATGGAAAAGGCAGAGTACATAACACCTCAAATTCGACGTCGTTTTCCAACACGCCAGCTTTCCTGTACGCAATCACTCCAGTACTCCGGCATCTAGCATCTTTTTCAGAATCTCATTGACCATCTTGGGATTTGCTTTGCCACGGGTCGCCTTCATCACCTGTCCCACAAAAAAGCCAAACAACTTGGTTTTGCCCGCCTTGTAGTCCGAGACCTCCTTTGCATGGTCACACAGCACCTGGTCGATCACCTCGGTAATGGCCTCGGCATCCGTGACCTGGACGAGACCCTTTTCCTGGACAATGGCTTCTGGAGGTTTGCCGCTTGATACCATCTCATCAAACACGGTCTTCGCGATCTTTCCGCTGATAACCCCTGAATCGATCAACCGCAGGAGTTCGGCCAAGCGTTCAGGGGGGACCGGAGATTCCTCAACGGTCTTGTTCTGTGTCTTGAGCGTGGCCAAAATGCTACCCATCACCCAGTTGCTCACGGTCTTGGGTTCTGGGAAGTTCTCTGCGCACGCCTCAAAGTAATCTGCCAGAGGACGAGAACTTGTCAGGACCTGCGCGTCATACAAAGGAATGCCGTAAGCCTCCACAAACCGTGCCCTCCTGTCATCAGGCAGTTCTGGGAGGGTGCTTCGAATCTCCTCAATCCACGCTTCGTCAACCACAAGAGGGAGTAAATCCGGATCGGGAAAATAGCGATAGTCATGGGCCTCCTCCTTGCCACGCATGGAGACGGTGACCCCTGTATCCGGATCCCAGAGGCGAGTCTCCTGGACCAACTCCCGGTCGTCTTCGATGACCTCTTTTTGCCGAGCGATCTCATAGGCCAAGGCATTTTCCACGTGTTTAAAGGAGTTCATATTCTTCAGCTCGGTGCGTGTTCCAAAGGTGTGTGTCCCCACAGGTCGGAGAGAAACGTTGGCGTCACACCGGAAACTCCCCTCTTCCATATTCCCGTCGCATATTTCTAAGTACTGGAGGATGGCTCGAAGTTTTCGAAGATATGCTCCGGCCTCCTCGGGTGTGCGTATGTCGGGCTCGCTCACGATCTCGATGAGGGGAACCCCTGTGCGGTTGAAATCTATTGCACTCACCGGTCGGTTCGGATCGTGAATGAGTTTTCCAGCATCTTCTTCCATATGGATCCGCGTAATTCCGATACGCCTTCTCTCGCCGTTGGCCTCAATGAAGATATGTCCGTGTTCTGCAATCGGCAGCTCATACTGGGATATCTGGTATCCCTTGGGAAGATCCGGGTAGAAGTAGTTCTTTCGGGCAAAGCGGCTTTCACGGGCAATGGTGCAGTTTGTAGCCAAAGCCATTCGAATCGTGTAGTCGACCACCTTGCGGTTCAGGACCGGAAGGACCCCGGGCATCCCCAGGCATACCGGGCATGTGTGGGTGTTGGGCGCTGCACCAAACTGAGTCGAGCAACTGCAAAAGATCTTGGTCTTTGTCAGGAGCTGGGCATGCACTTCAAGGCCGATGACAGCTTCGTATTCCATATCGGAAGGTCCTCTAAATCAATGTACTCTGAACGGTCATGATCAGGAGCTTTTCATGTTTTTGGCACCGCCCGGAAGGTCCATGGTCAGTAACCTGTTGTGACTTGAAAAAGACCATTAGCAATGCAGCATTGAATGTATGCATCTTCGATGGAATGGACGACGGACAAGCGACTTGATGAAAAAACGCGGTTCATAACCGCGCCAGTGCCAACATGCAGATCGATACTGTCAGCTCTGGCCAGGCCCTACAATATAATCCAGTGCTTTCGGGTTCTCCACCGATGCAAGGTCCCCTGGATCTTCTCCCATATATTTCTTGCGGATTGCTTGTCTGACGATCTTCATTGATCTGGTTCTGGGAAGGTCGGGCACGATCTCAATCGCTTTGGGCCTAAGGTTCTTCCCCATGATCCTCGTCGCATGTTGAGAGAGATCCGCCTTGAGCGCATCCGAAGGCGTGTATCCGTCCTTAAAGATTACAAAACAGACAATATCAGAACCTTTCAGTTTGTCAGGGACGCCGATGACGGCTGATTCCAGGACTGCTTCGTGGTCCATCAGGGCTGATTCGATTTCTCCTGCTCCGATGCGCACACCAGCCACGTTGATGGTGTCGTCTGACCTGCCGTGGAGCGTGAGCTGTCCCTGCTCGTCTCTTCTTATGTAATCGCCATGATACCAGACATCTGGATTCTTCTCCCATGCAAAGTAGGTATCAATGTATCGATCCCAATCCCCCAGGAACCCCCGTGTCAAGGAAGGTGCTGGCTTCAAAAGGACAAGGTGTCCCTTGCCGATATCAATCGGTTGGCCATCATCAGCGGCAATCCCTATAGCCATGCCCAGACCAGGCATTCCCACAGAACACGGCTTCAAGGGCGTAAGCGGTGATGGTGAAACAAGGCATCCGCACATCTCTGTGCCCCCGCTGATATTGATAATGGGTACGCGACGCTGTCCCATATGTTCAAATACCCACATATAACTTTCCGGGTCAAACGGTTCACCCGTCGAACCCAGAAATTTCAGAGAAGTGAGGTCGTATTTGGCTATCCAGTCATTCCCCTTGGTTTTCAGGCTACGACTGTACGTGGGGGAAAGGCCCAGGTGGGTTAGCCGATGCCGGCCCACCATGTCAAGAACCCTCTCGTGATCGGGATAGAATGGGTTCCCCTCATAGATCAGGTAGCAGCCGCCAAAATGCTGAACTCCCATGATCTCCCATGGTCCCATCATCCATCCAATGGTGGTGATCCAGTAGAACCTGGAGTCGGGCTTAACGTCGAAGTGAAACCCTAACTCCTTAACAACCTGCGCAAACACACCGGCCACACGATGCAAAGTGCCCTTTGGCTTGCCTGTGGTTCCGGACGAGTATAGGATCATGGCCAGGTCTTCTGCATCAAGAACCGCGCTTTTGAAGCGGGTGGATTGTTTGGGTATCAGATCATGCCACCATATGTCTCGCCCTTCCTGCCAAGCGATCTCGGAATCGCTCTGCCGTTTCACGACCAAGATGTGGTTTAGACTCGACACCTCTATGGCCGCTTCGTCACAGGTGGCTTTCAGCGGAATCGGTCGCCTCTTGTAGAAACCGACATCTGCAGTCAAAAGCACGCGGGCCTTAGCATCTGCGAGTCGGACGGCCAGGGGCTTTGCTCCAAAGCCTGAAAACACGGGGATCAGGGGGGCACCCAGTTTCATGCAAGCCCAGAACGCGATAATCAACTCTGGTATCATCGGCATATACAACCCCACGGCGACACCCTTCCTTACACCAAGGGACTGCAAGGCATTGGCGCACTGGTTCGCAGCCAAGTAAAGGTCAAGGTAGGTCCATTTCTCTATGGTGCCATCTTCTGTCTCCCAGATGAAGGCCAGGCGGTTGGCTGCATAGGCGCCCAAAGCGTGACGATCAAGACAGTTGTGGGCGATGCTGAGTTTTCCGCCCACGAACCAGCGCGCCCTCTCAAACGACTTCGAGCCATCCGGATCAAGGACCGTGTCATATCTTCTATGCCAATGAACCCCCAAGTAGTCTAGGGCTGCTGGCCAGAACCATGTAATGTCGTTGATCGACTTCTGGTACAGATCCTTGTATGTCTTAATCCCCCACTGATCCATGAAGCCTTTCACATGGGACCCTTCAACATACGCCTTGGTAGGTTTCCAAATAATCTGTGAGGTATCCACGGCAATCTCCTGGGATGTCTTGTAGGCAATTCTGTACCAGATGTCCCTTAAAAAGGCAAACTAAGCCAGCCGGATTTTCTTTTGACAAAGGCAATCCGGGGATACTATAAGCTCCCCAAAAATCTACGCGAGGAGCGTCGTGGAATACTTTTTGTGTGTGCTGGGAATGGTGATGATTGTAGAAGGGCTTCCCTACTTTGCCGTACCTTCCAAGATAAAGATCTGGGTCCAGAAGCTTGCCGAACTCCCCGATTCAACTCTGAGGCTCATCGGATTCCTCCTCATGCTTGCTGGTCTGGGCCTGGTCTATCTGGGACGGTCTTAAACCCAGATTGGAGATGCGAACATCCCAAGACCGGGCACATAAAGTGGTTGCACAAGTGAAGCCTCCCGGCCCTAAAGGGCGGGGGTTCGGCCTTTCGGCAGCGCTTCGTGCGCGGAGGCGAGCGACCCGGTCAAGATAAAGAAAACGGTGTATTCGATAGACGACTACAGTTATGGACTTCCGGAGGAGCTTATCGCTCAGGCACCCGTGTCTTCGCGGGATAAATCCCAGCTCATGGTCCTGCGAAGGACGTCGCACGGTATATCCCACCATCACTTTTCAGACATCGCGCGGCTGTTGTCTCCGGGCGACCTCTTGGTTGTTAACAACACACGCGTCGTGCCGGCTCGCCTGACAGGAACAAAAGAGACTGGAGGAAGAGTCGAGGTTTTGCTCATAAGTTATCCAGGACAAACCTCCGGGTCACATGATGCGGGAAGCTTGACCTGTGCGTGTCTGGTTAAGGCCTCCAAGCCTCCGCGCCTGGGATCAAAGCTTGAGTTTCATAGAGACCTGCACGCCATTGTCCTGGATGGGACCAATGGACTCTATAACCTGGAATTTCGGTTCAACGGGGCTTTTGATACCCTGATAGACACAATCGGTCAGATTCCCCTCCCCCCGTATATTAAGCGGAATGACTCGGCCCCGCCACCGTGTGACGATCCGGCGTGTTATCAAACCGTATATGCTGAAAACAGGGGGGCTGTGGCAGCCCCTACTGCAGGACTCCATTTTTCGGGTGAGCTTCTCAAGAAGATCCAAGAGGTGGGCATAGAGATCGTTCCCATAACCCTGCACGTGGGTTATGGGACTTTCTTGCCGGTGAGGGTTGCGGATATCCGGAAGCACCAGATCCATCCTGAGGCATATGAACTCCCCCAAGGCGCTGCAACGGCCATTAATGAAGCCAAGCGTGAAGGCCGGCGAATCATCGCCGTGGGTACAACTACGGTGCGCGTTCTGGAGTTTGCTGTCGACGCCCGGGGCTATGTCACAGCCGGGTCCGGCATGTGTCATCTTTTTATCTATCCAGGCTTTGCGTTCAGAGTCATTGATGCCTTAATAACCAACTTTCATCTTCCCAAGTCCACACTTTTGATGCTCGTCGCCGCCTTCGCAGACCGCGACTTTGTTCTGAAGGCTTACCAAGAAGCAATTCGCCAGGGATACCGTTTCTATAGTTATGGAGATGCGATGTTGATCCTCTAGACCAAGTGTTAGGTGCATAGCGCAGGGATATCCGCATCCTCACCTCTCAGCGCTTTGCGCTCTGTGTGTACGGGTATGGCATAGTGTGATGTCCTTTTCATTTGAGGTCATACATAATTCGAAAGACACTAGGGCACGGATTGGAAAGATGCATACCCCCCATGGGGTTGTCGAGACACCGGTCTTTGTCCCGGTGGGGACACAAGCCACGGTCAAATCCCTGACGCCGGAGGAGCTTTGCGAACTCGGCGTCCAAATGGTATTGGCCAACACCTATCACCTGTACCTTCGGCCAGGCCATGACGTGATAAGCGAGCTGGGTGGACTTCACCGGTTTATGCATTGGGACCGACCCTTGTTGACTGACAGCGGTGGCTTTCAGGTGTTTAGCTTGTCAAAGCTCAGCAAAATTTCCAACGAAGGTGTCACTTTCCAGTCCCACCTTGACGGTTCAACCCATCTGTTGACACCGGAAAAGGCCATGGAGATACAGGGGGCCCTCGGTTCTGACATCATGATGTGTTTGGATGAGTGCACCCCTTATCCGGCGACGCACGAGGAGAGCCAAGAATCTTTGAAACGGAGTATCGACTGGGCAAAGCGCTCCAAGGAAAGTGGCAACCCGGGGAACGGCGCGATCTTTGGGATCATTCAAGGAGGCATGTTTCCAGACCTTCGAGCTCGTGGCGTTGAAGCCATCGCAAATATCGGTTTTGATGGATATGCCTTGGGCGGCCTGAGCGTCGGGGAGCCAAGAGAGGTGATGCTGGATATAGTCGCGTCCACGCTTCCCCTGGTCCCAAAAGCCGCTCCGCGGTATATCATGGGGGTAGGTACACCAGAAGACCTGATCCAGTTGGTCTCTCTAGGCGCAGATATGTTCGACTGCGTCATTCCCACCCGCAATGCCAGAAACGGACAGCTCTTTGTCCGCAGCGGCACGCTCAACATCTGTAATGCGCGCTACCGAAACGATCAAGCGCCTGTTGAAGCGGGATGCCCGTGTTATACGTGCACACATTACTCACGGGCCTACTTGCGTCATCTTTTCATGGCAAAGGAGCTGCTTGCCTATCGTTTGAACACGATACACAATATTTATTTCTTTGTAATGCTCATGAAGCAAATGCGACATGCGATTCGCCAGGGGCGATTCGCGCAATTTAACAAGGGCTTCTCTGCGCAAAACACCGGTTGAACCGCAAGGGCGCACGCATCCGGCTATATACAGGTTGCAAAAACTGATGATTGTGTTTATGTTGTAAAAAGATTTGGAAATCCAAGGGAGGACAATCAAGATGAAAGAATCGGTTCAGACGGCCCTTGACAAGATACGCCCCATGCTCCAGCGAGACGGTGGGGATGTTGAACTCGTCGACGTTGAGGGGGGTGTTGTAAAGGTGCGTCTTCAGGGAGCATGCAAGGGCTGTCCCATGTCTCAGATGACGTTAAAAAACGGTATTGAGAAGTTTCTCAAGCAAGAAGTGCCTGAGGTGGACAGGGTGGAGGCCGTCGCATAGCTACCTCATTGCACCGAGCAAAGGTGGCTGGGAGGCACAAAAACAGACAGGAAAAAAAGGAAACCCGGGTGCCCGAATGACAGTAGCTGAAAAGATAAAAACCTTCCAGGAGCGATCCTCGTGGATTCGAAAGATGTTTGAGGAAGGAGCGCAGCTCAAGGCAAAGCACGGCGCCGATCATGTCTTTGACTTCAGCCTCGGAAATCCCAACTTAGAACCCCCTTCACGCTTTAAGGAGGTTCTGATCGAGGTGGCAAAGGCCTCAGGCCCCGGATACCACAGCTACATGCCCAACATTGGATATCCCTCTGTGCGTCAAGCAGTAGCCGAGTTTCTCTCAGAAGAGCAGGGCATTCCGGTGACCGCCAACGAAGTGATCATGACGTGTGGCGCTGCCGGTGCGCTGAATGTCATCTTGAAGGCCATCATAGGGCCCGGTGACGAAGTCATTACACCTGCCCCGTATTTTGTGGAATATGGTTTTTATGTAGACAACCACGGGGGGGTTCTGAAGACCGTACCTACCAGGTCGGATTTCACCCTGGACCTTGAGGCCATCCGAGCCGCCATCACGCCAAGCACGACCGCTGTGCTGATCAATTCTCCCAACAACCCCACAGGTCAAATCTACACCGAGGAAAGCCTCATGGAGCTGGGAGCCCTCTTGCTAGAAGAAGGGCGCATACTGAACCGGACCCTTTATCTTATTTCCGATGAACCCTATCGAAAAATCACTTTTGAGGGGGTAGAGGTCCCGAGTATATTCTCCTGCTATGCAGAGAGCATGATTGTTACATCTTACTCCAAGGACCTCTCCATTCCGGGCGAGCGAATCGGCTTTTTGACCGTTAACCCACAAGCAACGTATAAGGAAGACCTTTTGGCCGGCATGGCTCTTGCCAACCGGATCCTCGGATATGTAAATGCCCCGGCATTGATGCAGCGAACTGTTCAGTCTTTGCAGGGTGTCTCTGTGGACGCGACCATCTACCAAAGGAAAAGGGACCTGCTGTGCGCTGGCCTGTCTGAGTGTGGATACGAATACGAAAAACCTAAGGGAGCCTTCTACCTTTTTCCCAAAACTGCCGTCCCAGATGATGTCGCCTTTGTGAGGGCGCTCCAAGAAGAGCTCATTCTAACGGCACCGGGTAGTGGTTTTGGGGCACCTGGTTATTTTCGCATTGCGTTTTGTGTGGATGACGATACGATTATACGGGCCCTTCCTGGCTTTAAACGGGTCTTGAAGCGGATTTGATCGTCCACTCCCGCAGGAGTTCACTCTTTTTCAGCGCAAGACCCACGCTGGGCCCCGCGTAGCAGTATTTTCCTTGACAAGCCCTCCCCTTTTCTGTAACAAATCAGCACCTTATTGGTATATTTACATTGGTGCGGTTTTGCGGTTTTGATATGGATGACGGATCGGCCCTTTGAAGGGGGCACTTGGAGCAGAATAATTAGATTGCTCACGCATCACCGTTCACACTTAGGCTGAGGTCACTTCAGGTCATGCAATCAAACGAAATCAAAGAAGGTGAAGTCTTATTAGAACTTCAGGACATTGACATGTATTTTGGCCGGGTTGGTGCGTTGGTCGGTGTCAGTCTCCGGGTGAGAAAAGGGGAAATCCATTCCGTTATCGGCCCGAACGGGGCCGGCAAGACCGTTATGATGAATTGCATCAACGGACTCTACCATCCACAAAGGGGAAATATCTTTTTCAAAGGACAGAAGATCAACAAGCTCAAGCCTTATGAGCGGGCAAGGCTGGGCATCGCCAGGACCTTTCAGAAAGTGGAGGTGTTTGGCGGCATGACGGTCCTGGGCAATATCCGCCTCGGCCGCCACATCCATCTTAAATCCGGCGTTGCCAGTGGGTCGTTGTATGTCGGCAAGACCGCCCGTGAGGAGGTTGAACACAGGGCCTTTATTGAAGAAGAAATTATTGACCTTTTGGAGATTGAACATATCAGGAACAAGCCGGTCGGCATGCTGCCGTACGGGCTTCAAAAGCGGGTTGAACTGGGTCGGGCCTTGGCTTTGGAACCCGAGCTTCTGATCCTTGACGAGCCCTTAGCTGGCCTGAACCTGGAAGAGGTCGAGGACATGGCTCGCTTCATCCTGGACATCAATGAAGAAGAGCGCTGGAAGGTAACCTGTATCCTGGTGGAGCACGACATGGGCGTGGTTATGGATCTTTCCCATCAGGTTTTTGTGCTCAACTTTGGGAACAAGATCGTAGATGGTACCCCCAAGGAAGTCCAGAACCACCCCGAGGTGATTAAGGCTTACCTGGGTGAAGAGGAACTCTATGCCACGAGACGGTGAAATAGGACGTTCCGGCACGGAGATTACAAAAGACCTGACCATCCCCAAACTGTTCCGTGAAAGTGCAGCCAGGTATGGAAAAGACAAGGTGGCCATGCGGGAGAAGGAGTTTGGTATCTGGCAACCCATCACCTGGCATGATTACCTGGAGAATGTCAAATACCTTGCCCTGGGTCTCATTAGTCTAGGCCTGAAGGATGGGGACAAGGTCGCCATGATCGGTGACAACCGTCCCGAAGGGTTATGGGCTGAGATGGCGACTCTGTGTGCCCGCGGGGTTGCGGTCTGGCTCTTCCAGGAGTCCCTTATGGAAGAGGTCAAGTATATTGTTGACCATTCCGACACCAGATTCCTGTTCGGTGAAGGTCAGGAAGAAGTAGACAAGGCCATTTCCATATTCGATGAATGTCCAAAGCTGGAAAAAATCATATGGGATGACCCCAAAGGGATGCGAAACTACCATCAAGACTACCTGATAAGCCTCAAAGAGGTTCAAGCCCTGGGCAGGGAGCTGGACCAAAAGAACCCGGGTCTCTTTGAAGATACGATCAATAAAGGCCACGGCGATGAGGTGGCCCTGCTCTTCTACACCTCAGGCACGACAGCGCTGCCCAAGGGGGCTCTCCTGTCGCATTACAACCTGCTGAGCATGGGCAGGAACCTCATGTCGTTCGATCCATGCTTTGACACGGATGACTTTGTGTCATATCTCCCCTTTGCGTGGATCGGCGAGCAGATGATGTCGATTTCGTGCGGCCTCCAGATAGGATTTACCATCAATTTCCCGGAGGAGCCCGAAACCGCGCAGGAAAACATTCGTGAAATCGGCCCTCATGTCATGTTTGCACCCCCACGACTGTACGAGCAGATGACGCGCACAGTCCAGGTAAAGTACCTGGATGCCTCGTGGATTAAGAGGAAAGTCTTTGAGCTGGCGACCAAAATCGGCTACCACGTTGCCGATCTCAAATTCCAGAAAAAACCAATCCCATGGTACTGGAGATGCCTCCATTGGCTGGCTTACATTAGTATGCAAAAGAAGCTCACGGACCACCTCGGGCTGAGCCGTGTCCGGTATGCCTACTCCGGAGGCGCTGCCATGGGTCCGGATCACTTTCGTTTTTTCCACGCCTTGGGGGTCAACCTGAAACAGATCTACGGGCAGACGGAAATCGCCGGCATTTCTGTGGTCCATCAAGACGGAGACATAAAGTTTGACACCGTTGGCGTTCCCATTGGGCAAACTGAGGTGAAGATTACCGAGGATGGGGAAATTATTTCCAAAAGTCCCTCTGTTTTCCTGGGTTACTACAAGAATCCCGAGGCCACAGAAGAGACCTTGCGGGATGGTTGGCTCTATTCTGGCGACAAGGGGTTTATTGATGAAGACGGCCACCTGGTGGTCTTTGACCGTTCCAAGGATGTCATGACGCTGAAGGACGGGCGTCCCTTTTCACCCCAGTATTTGGAAACCCGCTTGAAATTTAGCCCGTATTTGAGGGATGCCTGGGTCGTCGGTGACAAGCGAGATTATGTGGTGGCGGTTACCTGTATCGATTATTCGGTCGTTGGAAAGTGGGCCGATCAAAAGAAACTCACGTACACAAGCTATCCGGAACTCTCACAGAAGCCTGAGGTGTTAGAGTTGGTCGAAAAACAGATCCGACAGGCCAACAAAGACTTGCCTGAAGTGGCCAGGGTCGGGAAGTTCTTGAATCTATACAAGGAATTTGACCCGGATGATGATGAGCTCACAAGGACAAGAAAATTGCGCCGTGCCTTTGTGGAAAAAAGGTATGAAGACATTGTTCAAGCCCTTTATTCAGACACGGATGTGGTGCATATTGACACCACCATTACGTATGAAGACGGGCGAAAATCCCATATCAAGACCGATCTTCACATCCGCAAGGTGACTGATTGACTGATCTCAAGGAGTAAAGCCCATGGAAGTCTTTTTGATGACCCTGACCACAGGTATTATGGTAGGCGGCATCTATGCGCTCATAGCCCTCGGATGGGTGTTGATCTATAAGTGCTCAGGCGTGCTGAATC
Organism: Desulfobacteria bacterium; assembly: GCA_041547605.1. GTDB lineage: Bacteria > Desulfobacterota > Desulfobacteria > Desulfobacterales. Next base: position 21,342 of record JBFEUB010000009.1, on the reverse strand, counting down.
TGGCCATGGGAGAACTGACCCTGATCGGTGCATACGTGTCCCTAAGTTTTTACTCTATGGGCGTCCCTTTCCTTTTGTCGCTCCTTTTCTCACTGATTATCGGTTTTGTCCTCGGGGTCTTGACTGAAAGGATCTTTCTGGACAGACTCATTGGAGAACCGATCTTGTCGGTGATCATGGTGACTGTCGGACTCTCCTTTTTCTTCAAGGGGATCGTCGAACTGATATGGGGAACCGATACCCGAGTCTTCACGCCACCCGTTTTTCCCTTGGAACCGATCCACATTGGGCCCCTGATCATCGGCCAGGTGTACCTTTGGAGCTTTGTTGCGGCCATTCTTCTTCTGGTTATCTTTGTGGGATTCTTTCAATACACCCGCTGGGGCCTTGCCATGCAGGCCACGGCCGATGATGAAATGGCCGCACTGTCTCTCGGAGTCAGCGCCCGCTTTGTGTACGCTACAGCCTGGGCCATCGCCTTTATGGCCGCCGGCGTTGGAGGGACCCTTTTGGGAAACATCAATGGATTGAATATCTCCGTGGGCTATCTTGGACTACTGGTCCTGCCCGCTGTTGTGCTCGGGGGCCTTAATTCGGTGCCAGGAGCCATCATGGGCGGCATCATTATCGGGGTATTGCAGAACCTTGCCGGGGCTTATCTGGATAAATACTTTCCGGGTGGGGTGAAAGAGATTGCCCCCTTTGTCTTCATGGTTATCTTCTTGCTCTTCAAGCCTTACGGCCTCTGGGGCTGGGAAAGGATTGAAAGAGTGTAAAAGCGCAAAGGGCAGAGCGCATAGCGTGTATTCTTTTCGGCTCTGCGCTGTGCCCCACGCGCCGTGCGCGACACAGGAGCCATCCTATGTCAACAACGTTCCTACCCTGTAGCGTCTACCACGAAAACTATACCCAGGACCATGCCTGGTGGCAAACAAGGTTTGTAAAGGGAAAGATGATCCTGCTCCTTGTGCTTCTCTTCGTGGTCATCCCCCCGTTCGCGGATGCCTATGTGATGAGCGTCTGCAATCAGATCGGCTACACGATCCTGGGAGCCTTGGGCGTGCAGTTGTTGATCGGTTATTGCGGCCAGGTCACGCTCGGCCACGCCGCGTTTCTTGCGGTGGGCGCTTACACGAGCACATTGTTTGTCTTGGAGTTCCCCTGGCCTAAGTTCCTGGTGGACTGGGGCCTTGCGTACCCGATCAGTATCATCTTCGCCGCCGTGGTCGCTGGGCTCTGGAGCGTCCTCTTTGGACTCCCTTCGGCCAAGGTCAAGGGATTTTACCTGATCTTGACAACCATGGCGGCGCAGTTCGTTACAGTTGATTTCGTCATCGCCCAATATGTAAGCAAGATCGGAGGCCGCGGCCAGGCCTTTTCCTTGCCCCCTGGAACGATCAAGATCGGGCCCTGGGTGATAGATAGCGACCGAAAGGTCTATTTTATGATGCTTGTCTTGGTGATCCTGTGTGTGATTGGCCTGGCCAACCTGCTGCGCTCCCGGGCAGGAAGGGCCTGGGTGGCTATCAGGGATAACGACATTTCAGCTGAAGTCATGGGAATCAATGTCGTTAAATACAAGCTCCTCGCCTTTTTTGTAGCCGGGTTTATAGGTGGCATCGCCGGGGCTTTCTGGATCAGCAATCTGGCAGCCATCAGCTACGAGCACTTCCCCTGGTTCTGGTCCCTTTGGCTGGTTGGCGTGATTCTGATTGGCGGGGTGGGATCGATACATGGGGCTATCTTCGGCGCCATATTCATGGTAGTGGTCATGGAGGGTTTACAGCTCGCCGTGATGCCTCTTGCGGACACCTACCCCAAGCTGTTGATAGACTTTCTCTTTATCAAGGAGGCCGCCTTTGGCCTGGCTATCTGTGCCTTTTTGATATTTGAACCGAATGGCTTGGCTTATCGCTGGTGGCAGATCAAGAACTATTTCAATCTGTGGCCTTTTTCGTACTAGTGGTCTCGTGCGCACGTGTCGTGTGATACGCTGAGGTTTACACGTTTTCTGATCCTTAACAGATGATCAACAACGCTATAGCTATCCTTAATAATATTTCATGAAGGGGGGGATCATGAATCGGTTTAGGTAACGGTTGGCGTGTGGAAAACCTTTTTACTCATTAACAGGGAGGAAATTATGAACGCGAGAAATCTGTGGTTCAAGCGCTTTGTCCCATTGTTTGCCATGGGCATCCTTGTTGTTGGCCTTTTTGCCACGGCAGGGGCAGAAACGATCAATGTAGGGTCTCTGAACGATATGACAGGGGCCACCTCCGATGTTGGCAAGGATTATGCCCTCGGCATCGCTGAAGCCATCCACTACGTGAATGATAACGGTGGCGTCAACGGCAAGAAGATCAAACTGTACCAGTTTGATTATGGCTACCGTGTCCCTGAGGCCCTCACCAAGTACAACCTGTTTAAGCGGCTCAAGTGCGTGGCGGTCTTGGGATGGGGGACCGGCGACACCGAAGCCCTGTCACCCACGATAACCAAGGACAAGATACCCTATGTGTCAGCCTCCTATTCGGGCCACCTGGCAAATCCGCAAAAGACACCTTACAACCTCTTTTTTGCCACGGATTATTCTACGAACGCCAGGGCCGCAATCACGGCCTGGTTCGACAAGAAATGGCCAGCGCACAAGGATTACGGGAAAAGAAAACCCCGTTTTGCGTGCTCCTACATGTTTGCCTCCCCGTACTGCAGCGCCCCTATCAAAGCCATAAAAGACCAAGCAACCATCTTGGGCTTTGACATAGGCCCTGATCAAGACGTCTCGCTTTTTGCCATAGACACCAAGAGCCAGATCCTGGCCTTGAAAGAGTTCAAGCCTGATCTGGTCTGGCACGGCAATACGACCATGTCCGTGGCAGCTACCGTGAGAGATGCTTACTCCTTGGGATTGGGCGCAGACCATATTGTGAATAATTGGGGCTATGACGAGAACCTGCCCCGGTTGGCCGGGGAAGCGGCCGAAGGCGTCATGGGGGCCGCTGTATGTGCCTTTTTTGGCCAAGACGTCCCCGGTATGGACAAAGTGGTAGAGTACGCCAAGAAATACAACCCAGGCATCCCCCCGGAAAAACGGCTCATCCGCACCGTGCAGGCATGGGGAGATGTGCTCATCCTCTGGGAAGCCTTGAAGCGGGCGGATAAGGCTGGAGATTTAGGTGGTGAGAGCATCCTGAAAAACGGTTTTGAGACGTTCGAGAACTTCGTCATTGGTCTGGGGGCACCACCGGTCACTTTTACTGCCACCGATCACCGGGTCGCAGGACAGGTTCCGATCTATGAGTGGAAAGACGGTGCATTTAAGCTGGTAGAACGCGTCGACCTGAAGGGTCGTTGGCCGGATAAATGGGCCAATGAGTGGCTCGGCTGGTAATCTTTAAACTCCAGAGGGGGCCAAGGCTTGTCAGGAGAAAATCTCATCTTAAAGATCAATAATATCGAGGTCAAGTACCACGAGATCATCCTGGTGCTGAAGGGGGTTTCCATTGAAGTGCCTAAAGGAGGCATTGTGGCGCTCCTTGGAGCCAATGGAGCTGGAAAGAGCACCACCCTCAAGGCGATTTCCGTTCTGTTGAAGCATGAAGACGGACAGGTCACTGACGGGTCGATTGAGTTTATAGGCGAGCGCATCGACCGCCTGGGCGCCGAAAAGATCGCCAAGATGGGCGTCGTGCAGGTGATTGAAGGCCGAAGGGTTTTTGAACATCTTACGGTCGAGCAGAACCTGAAGGTAGGTGCTCATCTGAGAGGGAGCGGCAAGTCGGTCAAAGAGGGGCTGGAGATGGTCTATCACTACTTCCCACGACTCAGAGAAAAGCGAAACGAGGTCGCTGGCTTTGTCAGCGGTGGGGAGCAGCAGATGACCGTCGTTGGCCGCGCCTTGATGACCAACCCCAAGCTGATTCTCTTGGATGAACCGTCCATGGGACTGGCCCCGCTCCTCATCCATGAAATTTTCAACATTATTACCCGTCTCAATCGGGAGGAGCGTATTGCGATCCTTTTGGTAGAACAAAATGCCAAACTTGCCCTCAATGTTGCACCACATGCTTATGTGATGGAAAACGGCCGTATCGTTATGGACGATACCGCAGAAAAGCTCCGGGAAAATCCTGACATCAAGGACTTTTACCTTGGTCTGACAGATGTTGGAGGCCGAAAGAGCTTTCGGGATGTGAAGCACTACAAACGAAGAAAACGATGGCTTACCTAATCCTTGAATAGAACGAGTGAGGGAGGTTACAAATGCGCAAGAAATCATTGATATTTACAAGTTTTAGTGTTGTGGTCATCAGCACCCTTTTGCTAGCCTGCGCCACGGCGCCACCGACACCAACTGAAAAGAATTTCCAGGCCCCGGTGGTTACCCTGAACTCTGTGGAGGTAGCCCATTACTGGGGATGGTGGTATTACTCTAAGAAGATAGAGCCTACCAAGGGTAAGGCTGGCGATTATGGAGCGCCTCTAGACCTTGCCTTCGTCTTTGACATTGAAAATCCCAACCCGTATCCGGTGATGATGGAAAATCTGACGTTCACCGTTGCTTTTGAGGAGTTTGACCTCAACACGGTGGGCTCCATGGAGACGCAATGGATACCCGCTGGCAAGACCAACCAGGTGCGGGTGCACGCCATGTTCGACGGCAGACAATCCCTGCTGAGTCTCCTGGTCACAGGTGGGTTCAAACTACAGGAAAAGGGCATGGGCGCTGGTGCTGGAGCAGCCCTTGGGCAGCTGGCAGCCTGGTGGGAAGGAATCCCGGAGTTCTCTTTTCCTGTCCACGTGAAGGGGGGTTCGGCTGTCTTTAAGGCGGATGGGCTGATGACTGTTGCCAGCTTCAGCGCAACGTTCCCTTCGGAATAACTGCAAAAAGACGTGGGTATGTCCAGGGGCAGCTGACGATCCAAGTGCATTTCTCCAGTTGAGGCAGCTCAGGACATGCACACGTTTTTTTAGACCCAGCACGATTCTTGCATATTTGCCATCCTCGTTTGGCGCAAAGGTTGCGCCTGGCGGCATGAGAACCTGACACGGCGTGTCGCTATTTGGCCCTCGTTGGCGCCAGACGAGCGCGAGGGGCTATCACGCTCCTCAAACCGCGCCCGGGGGACAGGGTTCATGTAAAGCGGTTCTCAGCAAGGACGCAACCCGATGACGAGGTGCGTAACGCCCAGGGCAGTGGATCGACAAGAGACGTTTATCGTGCTTGGCGGAGACAGACAATCATGACGGCGAGGATGGATCGTATATCCGGTTATTACGAGCAGAAGCTGGAAACGCTTTCTTCAGAAGACAGGGCGGCCTATCAGAATACAGCGCTTCAAAAGATTGTCCAACACGCCTATGAAAACGCCCCGGCAATCAGGAAAAAGCTGGAAAGGAGCCATGTCGGGCCTGGCGACATCAAAACCGTCAAGGACCTTGAGAGGCTTCCTATCACACACAAGCATGAACTGACCGAACTGCAGCAGAGCGAACCTCCTTTTGGTGGCTTTCTGGGCATACCCATGGATCGCCTAAAAAGGATATGCATGTCGCCCGGGCCGATCTACGAGCCTGAAGAGATTCACAGTAAGAACGATCGTTGGACACAGGCCTTTTTTGCGGCCGGCTTTCGAAAAGGAGATATCGGGCAGATCACCTTCAGTTACCACTTGGTTCCCCCGGCCTTCTGGTTTGAGGACGCACTGCATCGGTTGGGGTGTATTGCAACCCCCGGTGGGGTGGGCAATACCGAGCTCCAGGTGCGAATGATGCATGACCTGAGGGTCACGGGATATATTGGGACTCCAAGTTTTCTTGTCGCCGTTTCCAAGAAGGCTCGTGAGGCAGGGTACGACCTGGAGCGGGATCTGAGCCTGGAGGTGGGTTTTGTGGCTGGTGAGATGCTACCCGAATCGCTTCGCAATGAACTGGAAGATTCTTTCGGTATGATACTTCGGCAGGGATATGGCACGGCTGATGTGGGATGTTTGGCCTATGAATGTTACCAGAAAGACGGCATGCATTTTCCTTACAATTGTATTGTGGAAATTGTCGATCCCGACACACAACGGCAACTCGGACCTGGTGAGCCGGGAGAAGTTGTAGCGACCGTCTTTGACGAGGTCTATCCGATGATACGGTTTGGCACCGGAGACCTCTCATACTACACAGACGAGCCGTGTCGGTGCGGCCGCACCGCCTATCGACTGGTCAAGATCTTGGGGCGTCTGGACCAGGTAACCAAGGTCAAGGGGATGTTTATTCATCCTTCGAATGCCGATGAGGTGGCAACCAGGTTTCCTGAAATCGATCGCTATCAGGTGGTGGTGACCCGCAAGGTCCACATGGATCAGATGACTTTTACCGTCGAACTCAAAGAGGGCTGTGCGCCCACACAAGACCTCGCCAAGCGCATTGAAGCGGCTATCCCAAACTGCATGCGGGTGCGGGGAACGGTCAGCTTTCTTGATCGGGGCACATTGCCTGCAGAGTATAAGAAGATCGATGACAGGAGAAAGTGGGATTAGCTTTGAGACTGGAGAGGACCTATTCTTTGGATATGAACATTTTGACAACGTGTGCATCACGACTTTTCCGGGGGCTATCCATCTTTGTCTCCCTGTGCTTGCTGATCTTTGGAGTCTCGCCTGCGGTCCTTGCCTTAGGAGTTTCTGACCAGTATCAGGTCAGGCGCATTCCTGATCCACTTATCAGCCTCAGCTCCGAGGATAGTACCCCCTCCTATGCGATACTTGTTGAAAAAGAAACACAGCGTGTCATGGTGTACGATTACCTGGACACTTTTTCTCTAAGGCACGAGTTTCCCTGCTCTACGGGTGAGGTTGCTGGAAGAAAGCAGAAATCTGGAGACCGGAGGACTCCGGAGGGAATTTACTTTTTTACAGCCGCTTTTGAAAAAAAGCATTTAGCTCCTATTTATGGAATCGGCGCCTTTGTGTTGGATTATCCCAATTTCATAGATCGAAAGTTCGAGCGGGCAGGAAATAACATTTGGTTGCACGGGACCGACAAGCCGATTAAGCCGCGTGATTCAAATGGCTGCATCGTCATGAACAATAACGATCTCGAAGTGCTCTCTCAATACATCCAACTAAACCGCACGCCAATCATCGTTGCACAAAAGCTGGAGATGGCCCCGGCTGAGAGACGCGTGGAAGACTTGAATAGTCTCATAAGCTTTTTGAATGGGTGGAAAACCGCTTTTTTCAGGGGAGACTGGGTGAGTTTCAGCGCCTGTTACACCAAGCCCTATGAAAATCTTAACGCCCTGCAGAAGGCATGGGATAGCATTTGTTCTTTGCAGAGACATGGGCAAATCCCTTTTAGCATGAGCCTTCAGAACGTGACGCTCTTGCGCGGAAACCCTTGCGTCGTTGCCCTTTTCGATCAGGTCATGCACTTGGGTCCCGAGGTCAGGTCTGTCAGCACAAAGAAACTCTTTTTGGAAAGGACCGGGAGATCTTGGAAGATTACAGGAGAAACTTTTCAGCCGGATGACCCCAACCGAAGCGTCAACCCCCCGTTAGCCGCTGCCGTGAATCACTTGGGACGGCTTTTCACGGACCGTAAGGCGATCACAGACCTCGTTGCCGAATGGGCCGATGCTTGGAGTTCCAAGGATATACGGCGATATGCCGCATGTTACGCTCCGGATTTTCAGGCCAGGGAAATGGATCTGAGGGCCTGGCTCCGTTATAAGCAAAGCCTGAACAGCCTCTATGATTGGATCCGGGTTCACATGGAGGGCCTAAGTATCGAGCAGGGACCGAAGCAAAGCACGGTCACATTTTTGCAGCGATATGATTCAACCGGGTACCAGGCTGTGGGCACCAAGCGCCTGGTACTCAAACGCATCGGAGGGGGATGGAAAATCCATCGAGAAATATGGCACAGCAATCGCGAGTAAAAAGCACGGCCCGTAAGTACAAAAACCAGACGCGCTGGACCCTCCTGTTGGTCGGTGATCTCGGGAAGGTAGCCTCGTTTCAGATAACCAAACTCCTGGTTCTCGCCCTGCTAGCCTGCCTTGCGGTGGGTCTGAGCATTTTTGTCTATTCCGTGGTGTCCTATAACCTGGTCCGCATAGAAAACAATAAGCTGAAAAACGACTTAGATATCCTCTCAGCAAGTCTCAAGGGTGTCGAGAAGGATAGAGAAGAGGCTTTGGTTCGCTTGATGCTGCGGGAAGCAAGCGGGGAGCTTACGGCGGAAAAAGCCAGCACCGATTCCGAGCAAGGGACTGAAGGCGTGGCATCGGAAGTTGCGGAACGGACGCGTCCTGCTCCGGCAAAATCTTCTTCACCACCCGAGGCGGGCAAACTTGCTCCACCTGTGTCCACGGCCAGGGTATCGGTTGAAAATCTCGAGATTTGGCAAGAGTCTGGTGACAATAAGTTCATGTTCCAGTTCCTGGTGAAGAACATCGACCGCGAACGCGGCAAGGTTGCGGGGTATGCATTCCTCACCCTGAAGCCGGAAGAGGGCTCGGGGGAGTCATCCAGGGTATTTCCACCGATACCTTTAGAGGATGGGAAACCGAGCAGTTTCGAGAAAGGGCATCACTTTTCTATAGCCCGCTATACGCATATTCGCGGTACATTGATCGATGTGAGCACGATTCAAAGTTTCCGGGCCGCTACCATATGGGTGTACTCGGAAAGCGGAGATTTTCAGGTGAAAAAAACATTTGATGTGAGCGGGGTCCTTAGATCATAGAGAAGACTGCTTCCCATTATTCTCTACCCGGGATCACGCTCGCAAGGCCACGCATGGAGATTTTTTAGAATTATGGCTAGTCAGAAACCCCTCACACTTAGCTCTGCCCTCAATTGGTTGAAGGAGCATATCATGCCTCAAAAAAAAGAAAGCGTTTCCATCATCGACAAGGACTGCCAAGTCGACGGAACCGTTAATGTAAGGGGAAAATTAATCGTAGCAGGCTCCTTGAAAGGCACCCTGATTGGCAATACGATCGTTACCGTTAAAGGAGGCCGTATCAACGCCCAGGCCAAGGTGCGTGAAATGATTATTGGAGGCGAGTGTCAAGGGGATATTACGGTCTATGAGACTGTGAGGATACTGAATACGGGTATCTTTTCGGGTAAGATGACGTGCAAGAACCTTGCACTTGATGAAGGTGGCAAACTGGATGGCAGGGTTACACTCCTCGATTCTGTACAAGGAGCTCCCCGCAAGGACGCGGCCCCTGCGGCCAAGCGCGCGAATGCAGCCTCACCCAAGGGTAAGGAAAATACAGCGGGAACGGAATCCTCGAAGCCTGACTGAACCCTTGGGATTTCTTACAACGCATTGAAATCACATATCTCCTATTGGCAATCGTCTAGTGCCATCCACTGCCTCCTAGCCTACACGGACCCGCCGTGTCCTTAAACCCCTCACGTTCTACCGTTGAGGCCCACCGTGACTGAATCTCCTTCTACGATCACAGGTACCTTGCGTTGTCCCTTTGAGTGCTCCAGCATAACTTCGAGTTGTTTAGGATCTTCCACCACATTCAAATACCTAACTGATTTGCCTGCTTTGGCATAGACCTCACGGGCCGTTCTCGTGTAAGGTCACGTGTCCTTTCCGAAGATGAGAACCTCGTCCGACATAATGACATCCCCCCCATGCTTGGTCTGTGGTTGAGACCTTTGCATAACTCCTTGGAACATCCCTCGTGAGGTTTTTAGGGTACCCATCCGGGCGAAGTGAACGGCCCACGTCAGTGGGCAAATCCTCAACTGTTTGAGGCCGTAAGGCCGAGTTTAGCGCAAAGGTTGCGCCTGACGGCTTAAAAAAAGGCACTGCGTGCTAGGATTTAGTGAGCAAGCCCGTAGATGGGTCAAAAAGCTCATGTAACGAAGTGAGAAGGGGTTATGCAAAGGTCTTTGGTTGCGTCCTCGCGTGTTTGGGTCGTTACGCTTTGCCGCCGCGAACTGACTAATCTTTCGTACCTGTCATGCCTTTTGGGGCAAGCTCTGCTATGTCTACCAGCTGGCACGGACGTTGTCAAAGCCTTTCGGGCTTGAGAAAAGAAGGGGGGCATGGTAAACAAAGCACCTGAAGTCACTAAGATGTTTAAGGTGAGCTAAAGTTCCGCATACATGAAGTCATCAGCCACTCGGGGATTGCAGTTCAGGGATGAAAGGAATGCTATGGGATCTTCATTCCGTTTATCTCTCAATGTTTTAATTACTTTGACATTCGGACCTATAAGTCATATTAAGGCCGCCGTCACGGTAGTGGTCACAGTCCCATCCGTTTGGGGATGTGAAACGCATCCGCGTCAGCATACAGGCGATCCGATTCCAAGCTGGGTAGCTGTTTGAGGGCGTTAGCACGAGTTTTACGACTTTATTGGAGTGTGAGCTTAGAACTTGTCAAAATGGCCAAACCGGCGAGAAAAGAGGTTGTGAAATCACTTCTAGTTATTATCCTTAGTTTTGTTTATAGATCCGTTGACTTTTGGCATGTTGGTGCACTCTATTTCCCTTTAGACTCGGGCAACCACACAGCAATAAATTCTTGGTAGTTGGACAGTGATGGCAAATGCCAAATTCTATATGGGGATCGATCTCGGTTCGGTCAGCCTGAACATCGTCGTTATAGACGAAGCCGCAGACATAAGAGCCGCCACATACCGACGGATTGATGGCCGCCCGTTGGCAGTCCTTCAGGACTCCCTTCAGGAGCTGGAAAAAGACTTTCATGGCTTTCATGGGGTCATCGTGACCGGAAGCGGTCGCAAGCTGATAGGCCACATCCTTGAGGTGCCGGACGTAAATGAGATTGTTACGCAGGCCAAGGCCACCTGTCACTATTATCCGACAGCTCGAACGATCATCGAAATCGGCGGACAGGATTCGAAACTCATCTTTTTGGATCGGGACGCGGGGAGCGGGAAGCCCATTGTCGTGGATCATGTTCTCAACGAGGTTTGCGCCGCCGGCACAGGGTCGTTTCTGGATTTGCAGGCCGATCGATTAGGCATCAGTATCGAGGATCTTGGTGCCCTGGCCGTTTGTTCAGAGCATCCGGCCAGGATTTCGGGCCGATGCAGTGTTTTTGCCAAAAGCGATATGGTTCACCTCCAGCAGGAGGGAACGCCAAAGCCTGACATTGTTGCAGGGCTGTGCTTTGCACTCACCCGAAATTTCATAACTAACCTTGGCAAGGGGAAAGCCTTTCCCGCACCGATTGTATTCCAGGGCGGGGTGGCTGCCAACCCTGGCGTGGTGAAGGCCTTCGAAGACCTCTTGGAGCTTGGTCCGGGCGCGTTAATCATCCCAGAGCATTTCCTTATCATGGGAGCGCTTGGCTCTGCCCTGATGGCTAGCACACACGGTCCTGGCCAGCCCATCCGCTTAAAAGAACTCCTTCAAAGCATCCGGGACGCAATGGAAAGGGCGCAAGATCGTCCTCGTTCGGCTCATCTAAAGCCCCTGACCAATGCAAAACTTCATCAAGATACCGTAGATCAGTATTACGAGATCGGGCCGGGACACCATGCAGACGTGTTTTTAGGCGTCGATGTCGGCGCCGTAAGTACCAACATCGTGCTGATTCGCCCTGAGGGGCGGCTTGTAGCCAAACAGTACTGGCACACGCGTGGAGAAGCGGTTGAAACCGTGCGGGCTGGGCTTGAAGAGATGGCCCGGCGGGTGGGTCGTGGCATGCGTGTTCGCGGCGCGGGTGTTACCGGCAGCGGGCGTTATTTTATCGGTGATTTTGTGGGGGCAGACGTAGTTATCAACGAAATCTCGGCGCAGGCACGTGCCGCCCTTCATCTCGAACCTGAAGCAGATACGATTATTGAAATCGGCGGCCAAGACTCCAAGTACATCCGGTGTGAACAGGGCCGGGTCGTCGATTTTGAGATGAACAAAGTCTGTGCGGCAGGAACCGGCTCCTTCCTGGAAGAGCAGGCCGCCCGTCTGAAGGTGCCCATTCAGGGAGCCTTCAGTGAGTTGGCCTTTGCTTCAGAGACACCGGCTGACCTTGGCGCCCGCTGCACGGTATTCATGGAGTCCGACCTCATTCACCATCAACAGGCGGGCTACAGCCTGGGCGACCTGACAGCGGGGCTCTCCTATGCCATTGCCCATAACTATCTGGAGAAGGTGGTCGGCACGAGGCAAATCGGCAATCATGTCGTGTTCCAAGGAGGTGTCGCCGCAAACCAGAGTGTTGTGACTGCTTTTGAAAATATCCTGGGCAAACCATTCACTGTGCCTGAACATCACAACGTAACCGGCGCCCTGGGTGCCGCACTGGCAGCCAGAGACCAGGCACCGGCCTCAACCCGTTTTGCGGGATTTCACGTGAAGGATCGCCCGTATGAAGTAAAGGCCTTTGAGTGCAAAAAATGTCCCAATCTTTGCCGGATCCATGAAATCTATATAGAGGACAGACTCCGCTCCTATCATGGCAGCCTCTGTGGCCGGTATGAAAAGGCTTCTGATCGCGGCCTGTACAGCCGCCTTCCGAATCTATTTCGAGAACGCGACATTCGCCTCATGGGAGGATTTGATGAGGAAGCCGGAGCGGCAAAGGGGTCAGGTCCGGTTGTAGGTATCCCAAGGACCCTCACTTTCTATGAATATTTTCCTTTCTGGTATGCCTTTTTCGGGTCGCTAGGCCATCCCGTGGTTCTTTCTGACAAGACGAACAAGACATTGGTTCAGGCAGGACTCTCTTATGTTCCATCCGAAACCTGCTATCCTGTGAAGACCGTTTACGGTCATATATCAGACCTTATGTCAAAAGGTGCGGAAAGGGTCTTGCTCGCCTGTGAAGTAGACCACTGGCAGGCCGCTGACCAGGGGCTTCGCAGCTTCAACTGTCCGTATATCCAGTCCATGCCGTATATGGTCCAAGCAGTATTCGGCTCCAAGGTGAAATTACTTAAACCCATTTTGCGTCGGAGCCACTCCACGGATGAGACCGATCGCACACTCATAGCACTGGGCAGGTCCTTGGGGCATGACTCAAAAAGCATCAAGGAGGCTGCGGCAGCGGCCCATGAGGCCCAGCATCATTTTGACCGGTGGCGGCAACTGCGAGGTTCTGAGATCCTTGCTTCGTTGAGAAGTGATCAGCAGGCTCTGGTGCTGTTGGGTAAGTGTCACAACGTCCTTGATGAGGGATTGAACTTGCATCTTGCAAGAAAGCTAAGGCGCACCGGACATCTTGTGATTCCGTTCGACATGCTTCCCGTGGACGACGTGTCACTCCCTTCCCACTATGATAATGTGGTCTGGAAGAATACCCGTGACCTCATGAAAGCCCTTGTGCTGATGCGCGGACATAAGCGTCTCTTCCCGGTCCTGCTCACGAACTTTGGGTGCGGGCCGGACTCCTTTTTCATGAAATACATGGAGGCTGAAACAGCGGGCAAGCCGCACTTGACGCTAGAACTCGATGAGCACGCAGGTGATGCCGGCATGGTCACGCGCATTGAGGCGTTTTTGGACACGCTGGGCATGCCACCCAAACACCCAGGGCCGCAACCACGTGCGCTTAATCTCGTGATCAAGGGAAAGCACAGGACGGTGGATCCGTGGAATCCGGCCCGTCACCTGATGAAACGTCTTGAAAACCGGGTAGTCTATGTCCCTTATGCTTCCCTTGCCTTTGGTGCCGCGGTCCAGGCTGCGCTTGAAGCCATCGGCCTGGAGGCCCGAATGCTCCCCAAGCCGGATGACGAGACCGAATACCTCGGGCGCAAGGTCACCTCCGGCAGGGAGTGTCATCCATTCATTGTCACCTGCGGGGATTTCGTAAAGATGACGCGGCAGCCGGAATTTCATCCTAACCGAACCGCCGTTTGGATGCCAAACTATGATGGGGCCTGCAGGTTTTCCCAGTATAGTATTGGATACGCCGATCTTTTCAGGCGTCTGGGTTTGTCTCAGATTCCCATCATCGCGCCACTTACCTCCACCCGATTTGACGAGTTATCCGGATTGTTTGGTCTGCGCTTCATCACATTACTGTGGCAGGGCTGGATGGCTGCTGAAGTCCTGGAAAGGCTGCGGCTCCATGTACGGCCCTTCGAAAAAGAAAAAGGGGACAGTGATCGCGTTTTTGAATCCGGCATCCAAGATGTCGCCGAGGCCATAACCCAGTCGAACGGCAGACCCTCGTGGAAAAACCGCAAGGTGCTTTCGGCCTTCATGCGAGCGGTCAGGGCCCTGCAAGAGATCCCAGTGGACCGGTCCCAAAAGCGTCCAACCATTGGCATCGTTGGCGAGTTTTACACTGTATTGAATCGCCGGGCCAACCAGGACCTCATACGGACACTCGAAGAACTCGGCGCCGAGGTAAGGTTACACGGCCTTACGGTGACGAATTGCTTCACGTTCTTTTCCCAGCACTACCATGCCAGAAACAGGTTGAAAGAGAGAAAACCCAACGCCGCTCTGTATTATTTTCTCCGGACTCGGTGGCTCATGTCGTGGGTGAGGCGAACAGAAGGGTACATGCCTGACGCGTTGCAGGGCTTTGGCAACCTCGATGTTGGCACCATATTGGATGAAGTGGCGCCCTTCATATATTATGACATCGATCCCATCCTCGCCACCTTTACCACGCGGGTGAGGCGATTCGCCTCCTTGGGTATTTCCGGGATATGCAACTTGTTCGTGCTTAACTGCATGCTTGGAAATGTAACGGTCTCGATCTTTAAAGAAGCTCTGAGGAATCATAAGAACCTTCCCCTGTTGCATGCTGTTTATGACGGTCAGAAGGAGACCAACATGCTCACCCGGATCGAAGCCTTCATGCATCAAGTCAGACTCTATCAAGCACGATTCTCCGATACAGGTAAGGTGGATGGGTGGGACAGCACGCCCTGCCTAAGTTGAAGGGCAACAGCTCTCGATCCCTCGACGATTGACAATGTAGATCACTTCAGGGGTTCCCTACACTGATTTTGAACGGTAACTTCGACGGACCTCGGCGAGGTGTGGCTGCGGGGAGCTTGGATTTTTAGCCTTTGACATTTTAAGAATTATGGTTAAAATTAACAACTTTGGCACTTCGTATCGTGAACGCGGCCAATGATGCTAACCCGAAAAGTCATCATTCCGAACGAACTCGGGCTGCATGCCCGCGCGGCTGCCAGGATTGCCCAACTGGCTGAGAAAGCCCGTTCTGAGGTCTATATCGTCAAGGATGGTCACGAAGTGGACGCAACAGACATCCTTGACATCATAGCTCTCTACTGTCCGTGCGGCACAGAGGTGGCAATCAAGGTCACGGACCCTGCGGACGTAAACGTATTGAACCGCATTGTTCGACTCATTGAAACCGGTTTTGGAGAATCATAGGAATGTCTGACAGCACAGCCAGGCGTGAAGGGACACCTGCCTTCAACGTGACATTTCAGGGCATCGCCGGGTCCCCCGGTATTGCCATTGGAAAGGCCTACCTCGTGGAGCACGAGGCAGTTGAGGTTGTAGAAAAACGTTCCGTCCCGCCCGGGCAAATTCGCGCTGAAGTCAAGCGCTTCAAGGAAGCAGTCAAGCGGGCGCAGACGCACCTCAAAGGAATTATCAGCGACGTCCCCAGAGAATTTAGGGATCATACCTATATCCTGGACGCGCATATGATGCTCCTGAAGGATAAGATGTTTTACAACGGGACCATTGGGCACATTGAGCGCGAAAACGTGAATGCAGAATGGGCCCTTAAAATGACTGTAGACGAGGTCAAATCAATCTTCAGAAAGATGCCGGACCCCTATTTTCGGGAAAGGGCCACGGATGTTGGGCATGTCTCGAATCTGGTCCTGGAAAACCTGCTTGGCAGCGACCCTTCCAACATCTCAGATATAGACAAACGGGTCATTATCGTGGCGCACGACCTGTCTCCCGCAGAGACAACGCAGATGCAGTTGGAAAAAGTAAAGGCCTTTCTGACAGATCTTGGTGGCAAGACATCCCACACGGGTATCATTGCCAGGTCCCTCGAAATCCCGGCCGTGCTGGGTCTGGGCAATGCCACACAGCAGATAAAAACGGACGACCTTATCATTGTGGACGGGAGCGCTGGCGTCGTGATCCTTGATCCGGATGAGGAAACCCTCACCCGGTATGAAGAACGCAAGGACCTGTTGGAACAATACCAGGCCATGATTACCCGCTCCAGCCACCTGCCGGCTGCAACCACTGACGGGTTTCAATTGTCGGTCACGGCGAACATCGGTGTGTTGGAAGAAGTAGTTTCGGTCATTGACCACGGCGGGGACGGCATCGGTTTGTATCGAACCGAGTTTCTTTACTTAAATCGACCGACCCTGCCATCGGAGCGAGAGCTTTTTGACAATTACAGAGACGTCGCTGAAATCATGGCGCCACGTGCGGTCACCATACGCACGCTCGACATTGGCGGGGACAAGTTTGCGAGCGGCCTGGAATTGGCAGAAGAGATGAACCCGGCTTTGGGGCTTCGAGCCATCCGATTCAGCCTCCAGTCTCCAGAGATCTTTGAGACGCAACTCCGGGCGATCCTCAGGGCCGCTAACTTCGGGAATGTGCGTGTCATGATTCCTATGATTTCGCAGGTGGACGAGATTCTTGAGGCCAAGCGGGCGCTGAACCAGGCAGCAGAATCCCTTCAAAAGGCGGGGATACCCTTTAAAGAGGATATTAAACTTGGAGCGATGATTGAGGTCCCCTCGGCTGTCATGATGGCTGACGTCCTGGCCAAGGAGGTCGATTTTTTCAGTATCGGTACCAACGATTTGATTCAGTACTCTCTGGCTATAGATCGCGTCAACAAGCACGTGGCCCATCTGTATCAGCCGCTTCATCCTGCAGTGTTGCGGATGATCCAACATGTGGTAGATGCTGCCAAGCGGGCGGGTATCGAAGTGAATATGTGTGGAGAGATGGCCGGTGATCCTATCAACCTGCCGGTACTCCTCGGCATGGAGTTAGACGCTATTAGCATGAATCCCATATCGATTCCTGCGGTGAAAAGGGTTGTACGCATACTATCTCTCAAAGATTCAAAGCGGTTCCTGGGGGAAGCACTCAAACGCCCAACAACGGAAGACGTGATCAAGCTGGTTCAAGACACCTACGGGCCCTCATTTCCAAAGGCTGCCCCTTTCGAACCGAACCAGGCCTAACGCATTGATTTCAATCATTCCTCGAACGACAACGGCAACCTGAGCGCCAGACTTCCATTGAGGTAATCTGAGAGAGTGCACGGCGAAAAGATTGTATGCCAGAACCGCAAGGCCCGGCATGACTACTTCATTCTCGAACAGTACGAGGCTGGCATGGTCCTGCTCGGTACAGAGGTGAAGTCGCTGAGACTCGGACGCGTCAACATAAAGGACAGCTATGCCACGGTTCGAGGCGGGGAGCTCTTTCTTTATAACATGCACATAGGCATGTATCCTTTTGCGGCTTACGGCAACCATGACCCCCTGCGCGTCAGAAAGCTTCTTCTCCACAGGGAGGAAATCAAACGGCTCACAGGTAAAATCAAAGAAAAGGGTCAGACCCTGATTCCCCTCAAGGTTTACTTCCAGGGTGGCAAGGCCAAGGTGACCTTGGCCCTTGCCAAAGGAAAACGAAAACACGACAAGCGAGAGGCCATTAGAAGACGTGAAGAACAGCGGGAACTGGACCGCGCAAAACGAGAGCGAAATAAAGTTTGACCCTAATGGAGCGAAAGTGGAGGATAGCCCAGATCCAAAGCAGCAGGAGGGATGCCGTAGTCGTCTACTGCGAGTCTTTGATAACGAAGGAGATGGAGTATCATCGGCTTTCCCGAAGGGTAAACAAAAAGGGATTTTGTCAAGAAAGAATATCTTACTTACAGAAAACTCATGAAAATGAAGTCGAACTCATGACATGCATAAATGAAACACATAAAACTTTTTTCCCGGTTTTTTACGATCAGTTAGGGTTTGACAATTTTGTGAAGCTAGGTTATATTTTACATGTAACGTCTGCGTAGTTGGGCCATTTTTCTATTCATCCATGAGCCGCCGCCGGCTCCTCTGTCTATGGGGGCGAAACGGGTTCGACGGGGATAAAGAAGTATAGGCTGCATACCGAGCGCCTGCCAGCTCGTAATAACGGTAGGAACTAAAATAATCGCAGACGATTATAATTACGCCTTAGCCGCTTAATGCAGGCTAACGTCCTTCCGGGTTTTTCCTGCGGGCCCGGAAAGGGCGTCGACTAGCAGGATAGCCTCTGTCGGTTTCTTGTTACGTAGGAGGCAAAATTCATAACAAGATAGCGCCTCAAGTGCCGGGCCTGAAAGAGCCTTGAGGAGCGAAAATATAGTTTCAGGCTATGTATGTAGAAGCCTATCCGGAATATCACCGGACGCGGGTTCGACTCCCGCCGCCTCCACCACCACACTTTCAATAAATTCAAAGTGTTAAGTCCATTTTGACGCCCCCAAAAAGCGGTATCAAAGTGGTATCAATTGCCCGACCTGCAATATTGTAAGTCGGGTTTTTTGTTCAGCTCACCCGAACCGTCACCCTCCCCCCGAACGACAACGCGTTGCCGTTCCCCCGAAGGGCAACAGCCCACTTGACCTCAAAGGGAACGCGTACGACGGAGAGGGAATATGTAGAGGGAGGTTCGGGAAATATCGGAAACCCCGGGACTGGGACTCCTACCCCCCCTATTTATATGTTGCCCCTCCGCAGTAAATGAAAATTCGGGGCATCCCTGGAGCAATTTCGGCAGTTCTCACCTGCTGCCGGAAGTCGGTTGTAAGTGTAGGCAGGAGGGCGGTTACCTGTGAGATACCCTCCTAAGGGAGGTGTAGGAAGCCGAACCGGAAATTGGCATCTCCCCACCTTTGAAGATAGCAGAATCATATTGTAAGGTTTTGAGGGTGGGCAGAAGCAGAGATAATATGGCACTATCTTAAATCTGGCCTGGTTAAGGTGCCTGCATAAAAAAGCCTCCAGGGAAGGGCTCGGGAAGGCAAGACCCCGGAGGCTTGGACAGACCAACGTTGGAATTCAGTTGGCGGGCGGAGTATGCTCGGTCAACTGAAATGAATTGTTAGCCTTTGGTATAATTTTGACTGTAATTTCTTTTTCTGAAAGTGTGTCATTGTATTTCAAGGTCATATTATCTACCCATTTCGTATCAATTCCCGGATAACCCTTTTCGAAGCCCTTCAATTCACCAGAAGAACATTTAAGTACCACGATAGAAAATGCCTTATCTTCAATATCAACCCAGGCAATTTCGGATCCAGAGAACGCGATATATTGCCCGGAGGGAGAAAAAAGGGCTTTCCCAATTCCATCCGATGTTGGAGAATAAATTGCCTTCCCATCTTTTTTTACTACGTATAAAGGATATTCTCCTCCAGAAACTTCGACAATACAATTAGATTTGGGGTGTTTAATTGTTTTTGGGAGTTGCGGATCAGCAAATAAGAATCCCGAAATAGTAATTACTAAAATTAGCGAAATAAAAAACAGCGTCCACTTCATTTGGACTCCTTTATAAGGCTAACATTGGCCTATCCGTCTAATAGCCGAACAGAATGAGTGGAAAAAGCAAGGTTATAGGTTACTTCTTCACTTCCTTGGCGATGTAAACACGAAGGGGGCATTCACACATGTACCATATAGCAACAGGCTTTGAGAATGGGCACTCAAGGGGATTTGGTTCAAGGCACAGGACAAACGTTTGCATTCCAACATCCTTTGCTTTGCAGAGCTTCTCCAGCCCCTCTGTACAGCATGTGAAACCTTTGGGGCACACCAACTCTTCAATGGCGTCCCTTATGAGGCTTTGCTCCATGCGTATAACCTCACGTGCGGTAGGCTTCTTCAGGGAAGTGCGGTGTCTAGAGTCTAACACAACCACCGAGAAAAGCAAGGTAGGTTGACCAAAACAACTTTCCGATTCCAAACAAATCTACACGGTATCTTGTACAAATAAAAGGAGTCCTCCGCTGGCAGTATGCTTATCTTCATTGATTCGCACATCACCTTTTCTCCACCTACACAACGAAACCCAAGGCCGCCCATACTCACATCGACGATTGAGGCTGCTTTGGTTCCATTGGACCTGAGAATAACGGGTGTATCGGTGTGAGGTTGGAATCTTTTATGTTTCCTTCGCTCAACTATCTGTTTACTGCTGGTCATGGGACAACTCCTGAGCCTAATATGGATATTTAATAACAAGCGGTTCGTCTTAAAACAATGGGGAAAACATGAATTTCGTAGTAGGAAAATGAGAATTCTTTCAGAGAAAACCCCGATGTAGAACTAGTGATGTTGTGGAGGCTACGGGAAGGCACTCATCGGGCAACATATAATGTTTGGTTCCTTTAGCCGGGAATCAGAGGGTGCTTCCCATTATCATAAGTCAGGTAACACTTACAATATCAGAAGGATATCTCTACTCAGAAGTGAAGTTTGATGCAAAGGCGATCGGGATCGTTTCGTTGTCATGATATTGAGTATATATCAGCACATTTTGGTAGGCGTTGGGTGGTTGCGGATGTTTTCTTAAGTCACTGACACAAACACATCAAAGGCAAGGCCAAATAAATGACCTTGCCTGTGGAGCCAACCTAACGAAAAAATTATTTCCGGCGGGTTATCTATTGCCATTCAGCGCCATGCAATCGCTTCTCCACAAACATGCCTCTTCCTGACAAATGTATACCCTTTCGGTAGCGTAACACTCGATGTTTTTTTCTTCCCTTTGAATAGCCTGAATTATGTCCGTCTTATTCATCCTGTAGGTCCCGATGCCCATCTCCTTGGCAATCCCTCGAATTTCCTGAAATCTCATTTTAACCTCCTTGATGCTGTGTTTTGTCTGACCGCGATAGGTTCAAAGGCCATGCACATTTTTTGAAGGAAATACGCCGCTCCTCCACCGTCTCTTTCTCTTTAACAATTGAACATAGACTTCTCTGCTGAGTTCAGGCCCTTCCAGTTCCGTAGTTCTGGATGAAAGTTTCGAGCTGAGACATCTGGTCACGTGTGAGGTTCTCAAATTGCACATGACGACGTCTCATAGCTGCGCAATAGGGAGGTTTTCTTTCAGGTATTTCAAAATCTGCTACGGTTGCAAACGGCACGTAAGCCAAGCAAAAACCTCCATCAGTCGAGAATATGTCCAAAGACAATCCGTCTGATTGCCTTTCACGAGGGACATAACGAAACGCAAGACCACCCATGCTAATATCTATAATTTCACCCCATATGGTATCGTCGGGGCTGAGCGCAGCATATGAACGGTTCTGCACTTGGAACCGCTTATGTCCCCTACGCTCAACCGACCCGTTCTTGTTGGT
>JBFEUB010000008.1:0-35147 GCA_041547605.1 Desulfobacteria bacterium | reverse complement strand
GAGTTGTTGCGCTCCGGTTGCGCCTGACGGCTTGAACAGAACCACTGCGTGCGCGATTTAGCCAGGAGAATTCAAAAATCCTAAAATTGCACACCCACAAGTGAGCCAAATAGTATTTTCAATTGTCATCTATTCTTATCAGAACGTTATTCTGACAACCGCTATATACCACGGCAGGTTCGGTTGTAGATATGGGGATGAGTGGGCTTGCGTTTCGTTATGTTGCCAGGGGAGGGTCCTTAAAAGGAAGCTACATAAAGATATTCATGATCGGAGATGGTTTTTACCCGGGTAAGCTTCCGATTGAAATCATTTCGGATGTTGAAGTAGTAGGCGGAACATCTTCTAGTCCTTTCACTATGAGGCAATGTGCGGTAAGATTTAGTCAGCCCACACCACAGCAGAAGGCTGAGATAGAAAGATTCGTCGAAAGCCTTTCTGTAGGTGAGGCGTGAGCTGAAGAGACATCCAGATAACACCAAGAGTGAAGGCGGAGCCAGTATGGGCTCTGTCTTTAGCTGAAAAGCCCTGAATCAACGCCCTTCTTATCCTACGTAACGGAAGACTGGTGACGGTTGATCTTTGGGGCTTTTCTATATTGGCACCTTACACTCTCCGGGCATTCGATTGTAGGCCTATGACATACTTCCATGGTTCTGCCGTGGCCAGTTGTGAAGCTCCCCGCCCAAAGGTCGGGGCTTGCAGAAAACAGGCTGGTCAAAAACCGACACAGGGAGTTTAATGGCCCGAGGTTGCACATCAAAGAAGAACATAGGAAAGAATTACAAAAAATCATTCGAGACGTATATTGCCCGAAGCTTCTTCAATGCTATCACTCAAGGCTCCAGATCTTGTGCAAAGCAAGAGAGATTGGATTGCAAAGCCTCGTAGAGTGCCTGGAAGAATATCCCGACAAGTGCCCATTCTCATTGTCGCTTAGTGGTCTGGTATGCTGTAAATGTCCCGTTCGTGTCTATATTGCCAAAAATATAGAGAAGTAATGTGATGGTGATAAGCGGCGCTCTTTCACACGGGCAAGCTATCTCAAGGTGCTCACGCACCGTAGAACCACATCCTATTGAAGCTCCCTGCAGTCCCGATAGATCGGGACAGGGAATGCGCTCCCTGTTACAGTTCACCGCATAGGTACCAAAAACGCATTGTGCGCCCCCTACACAGATTGCTTAGATCATGCTGCAAGCCTCTACTGGCGGTTGTGGGACGGCTATGGTGTCCCGAAATCGACATCAATGGTTTTTTGGGGCCTTACGAAGAGGGTGCCATGAACACCAGGGGAAGGGTCCGTTTCCCATTAGAAGACGGGGGGTTTGTGTGTTGTTTGGTGGGCTGGTTGGTTACTGTTTTGATGTGGTCTTCATATCATAACCAGAAACCTGAAGTTGAAATGATCAGCCACTGACTTGGCGGCGGTAATACCAGTCCGATATTCGCCAGTACATGGCTATGATCGCAGACTTGGCGCCTTCCCAAACTGTGAAAATAATCATGACGATGTGTCTCAACCGCTAGCTCCTTGTGCAGGGAAAGCCTGTGAGATAACTTCAGTGATGCAGTTGTGGCACTGACACTTGACATGGCAACTAATCCCGTAAGGACGAAATTTTCCGGACGGATACCAGCTGATGGATTTACAGCCGAGACAGATGTGGACTTTGTTCGACTCGGCTCGCTCTTGGCAGAATACACAAGCCTTGAAGGTTAGCTTTTTGCCAATTTCCGGGACTGGTACGGTAAACTCCTTTGCGTTGCCTTCAGTCATCACCTGCCTGCAGAGGGAACACACACAATGCATTGTCTCAGCTCCTTCCAAGAATTTTTGGGGTTGCCCCGACCTGCTCCTCTATCTGTTGTGCAAAGGCCGATCCTTCTGGCACAGGGATATTGAAGCTCCCTGCAGTCCCGACAAGTTGGGACAGAGATGGCGCTCGCTGTTGCAGTTCATCCTATCCGTTGTCGAGCCTATTTCTGTGATTCCGCTGTGCTTGTCTACAATAGACTTCAGGGCTGTGCCCCGCAGTTCGGCCTTGTGCCCTCTTGACATGCCTTAACCCATGACTAAGTCCTCGTGCTTGAGCGGTTTTGTCCCAGCGTTTGTAATATGTATCGTCATATTGGGGGGACGGCTTGATCGGGGAAAGCCCCTATTTTGTTCAGGGGAAACACGTATTTTACACGATTATAATCGCCTAGAATGGCTGGTGGCCATTTGCCCGCATATCTCGAACAAGGCAAGTAAAGAGAAACGTCAGTTCCTGCGTTTAAGTTTGGGCGCGCGCGAACCAAAAGTTTTGTTTTCAAACAATCACAATAGGTTGCAAAACTTGATTGCTTGACACCTAAGGCCTTGCCTATTATATTGAAGTATCCTACAGTCTCGACAAGTCAGCACAGGGTAGGTGCTCCCTATCGCCGTCCCACGTGCAGTTTTAGCCGGCTCGACCCGTAGACACGCAGCGCTGCTCCAGGCTGAATCCCTGCCGATCGGGGAGGGTAAAGAGGCCGCTCTTGCAGCTGGCCTCATTGGTTGAGATAGCCTTGACAGGAACAAAGTCGGTGGAATCCCAAAAGGTTTACGTAAACCAAGATGACACAGCGGTGCTCGTGTGCCCCAACTGTGGGACCTCAAAAACGGCCAAAGTTACAAGATTTAAGGGCCGCAAAGGCCCCTTGAAGATTCGGTGCAAGTGTGCATTGACTTTTTCTGTATCCTTTGAATTCAGAAGGGCCCACCGAAAAAAGACGAATCTTTCCGGTTACTATTGTAGGCTTCCAGGGTGCAAAAACTGGCACAGTATGGTGGTAAAAAACATCTCTCGGACCGGCATCGGGTTCGTTACGTTCATGGCGCCCAACTTCATGAAAGGCACCGAAGTCAGGGTCAAATTCACCCTGGACGACGTGAATCAGTCTGAACTCCAAAAAGACGCTATTGTCAGAGTGATTAAGGATAAGTATGTCGGGTGTGAATTTAAAGACCCAGCCTTGTTTGATAAGGCCTTGGGGTACTACCTCATGCCTTAACTGAGACCGGGCCTCTATAGGCGAGAGTTGCAGTTAGCAGAGGCCCACAAATCCTTACTGTGCGGGCTCGGACGGCATCCGGAAACGGAATGCCACGGCCTTAATCTTCGACTTTGATCTTGGTCAGCCTCGATTTTCTGGTCCCAGCACCCTTCTTTAAGCCCTCTATCTGATCGTCTATGAGGGACTTAATGCCTTCCAGAAATTCAATCCCCGCGTTGTTCATGTGTTGAAAGAAAGCGGATTTTCTCTCGGTCAAATCCCTGACGCACCCAAAAAAGAGGCACAGGGGACAAACAAAGGTTGCCTCTTGTCCTGTCATTTTGCTCGTTTTCTTTTTAGGAGCCATGATCCCCTCCAAACTTGATGACAATCTTGTTGTGTTCTATCTTCGCACCCGAAGGCTTTCTGGTGGCAATGTTGCGTGGGAGCAGCACGTGGCGTTTAAACCCGCCGATGCGAACAATCAATTCCTCGTTGCGTTTGCTGAGTTCCACTTCCTTTTTTGTGAGGAAGGGGATCTTGATATCCAGGAAGTAATCCTCCTCTACCTTTCTGAAGGTATACGGTGTTTCCGCATAAAGAATTTGCTCGGGGTCGAACTTGCCGTAAATCTCTTGGGCCAACTTCGCTAGATCTCTCATTCCCACGATCTGGTCGCTCAGCATAGGCACTTTAAGAATCGGAATCGGTTTGAACAGTTCCTCGGTCTTCTTGATGTAGCGATCCTGAGTCTCTTTCCACCGAGCAAAATATCCATCTTCGACAGCCTCGGGCAATATGCGATTAATGATGACAGCGTCTACACACATCTTATAGAGACTGAAATACATGTACGCGCGCTGCGTTTCCTTCAAAATGATCTTTTCGGGGTTTGTAATTAAGCGAACGGAAGTAATCTCGGGATCTGACATGGTCCTGTCGATTCCTTCCAACCGATCAAATAGCCTCTGGATCGTGTCAAAATACGCGTCTTCTGGTAGAGGCACCGCATAGAGCTTTTTGGTAACTGGCCGGGCGACTTTAACGATTCTGCGCTCAATGTCAAAGAGTTTCTTCATGTACCATTCCAGGCTGGTAGGGATGCTGATAAACCGGATCGACTCTCCAGTGGGGGCGCAGTCAAGGAGGATGACGTCGTAGCGCTTCTGAGCCACATAGCGATTGATATACAAAAGGGAGCTCACCTCCTCCATGCCAGGAAGTATGGCAAGCTCCTCTGCCAAGACCTCGTCAATGCCTGAGATGTTTAGCAGGCTGCTAATATACTTGTGCACTTCCCCCCAGTTCTTCGCAATCTCTTCCTGGGCATCAACCTCCTGAATGGAAAGATTCTTTGCCACCCGGATGGGCTTGCCCCTGTTCTTGTCCATGAGTGTCTTGTCAAGGTCAAAAGAATCGATAAGACTGTGTGCTGCATCAAGGGACATAATGAGAGTTGCTAACCCCTTTTTCGCACAAGCCACCCCACTTGCAGCTGCAATGCTCGTCTTACCCACACCACCTTTTCCCGCAAAAAGCACAATTCTCATTGATACACCTGATTGACCAAACGATGCTGGTTACCTTGTGGATGCCGATAAACTTTAATTAAGCCTTGTTTGATTATATGGCAGAAACCGCCACAAGTAAAGACCGATACGGACTTTGGATTATACGGATCCAAGAGTTTATGCCTTGACCAGGGTAAGGGTTTCCCGTATGTTTGTGTACATGTCAGCGCACGCGAAACTAGTAAAAGTCATAGGCTTGGCGATATTGTGCTTTTGTTTTGTGGTTGCAGGTTTTGGCCTATACCTCTATCGCTACGCAGTCACGCCCACACAGACCAGTGAAAGGAGCGTTGTGCTGTTGATAGAATCGGGCCAGAGCTTTTCAGAGACACTCGACCAACTTCAAGAAGCTGGCCTCGTTCCGCACCCACGTAGATTCCATTGGCTTGCCCGCCTAAGGGGAGATGATAGGCGTATTCAAGCCGGAGAATACCTTCTTTGTGCGTCCATGTCACCGAAGGCCATCCTGGATAGTTTGGTCAAGGGCGAAGCCCTCCTGCATAAAGTCGTCATCCCAGAGGGGTTGACTGTCTTTGATATAGCCCAACTCATTGAAACCGCTGGGCTTATGCCGCAGGAAACATTTCTGAGCGCAGCATTGGACCAGGACCTCATGGAGACCTTTGGCCTAAACGGCCATACTTTTGAAGGATACCTCTTTCCGGAGACGTATTATTTTCCCAGGGGGATTACAGCCCGGGAAGTCATAAGCAAAATGGTTTCCCAGTTTCGTTCGGTCTTCACACCTCAGTGGATCGAGCGAGCCAAAGTTATGGGACTGACAACCCACGAAGTAACAACCGTTGCGTCTATGGTAGAGAAAGAGACGGCAAAGCCTGAAGAGCGACCGCTAATAGCTGCGGTATTTCTGAATCGGCTAAAACGGGGCATGCGCCTTGAGAGCGACCCAACGGTCATCTATGGCATGAAAGACTTTGACGGCAACCTTACCCGAAAGGATCTTGAGGAACCGACGCCCTATAACACATACCAAATCAAGGGTTTACCACCGGGCCCCATCGGTAATCCTGGGCGAGCCGCGTTTGCGGCGGTCCTTTATCCATCCGAAGAAGCCTACCTCTACTTTGTGTCTAAAAATGACGGCTCCCATCACTTTTCCCGCACGCTCACTGAGCACAACCAGATGGTACGGCGATACCAACTGGGCCGACAATAGACTGGACGAAGATTCTTGTTTTTGGCCTTAATAGAGCCGAATACTGCTCATGTTGTATATCTTCTCGCCAAGACCACAATATACTGCATGCTAGTAATACTCCACAAAAAACCACTAGTCGCTATTCATTACTTCAAATTTTAAATCCTCCTAATTATTCAGAAAAATAATCATCTCGCTTTTATTTTTTTCTTGACACGGCTAACCAATATGTATATTAAGCCAAATAGTGGCTTAAAGTGGATGGAAGTAAAAGTAGCTATATAGGATCAAGGGATGTTTCGGGGCAGTTCATTTCATAATCTGGATCCCAAAGGTCGACTGATTATACCGGCCCGTTTTCGAGATGTGCTTAAGCAGAGCAGCATTGACGGACTTATGGTATCAATGATGGATGGTGCCCTATCTTGTTATACTTTTGAAGAATGGCGCAAAATAGAGGGGCGTATTCTCGACCTCTCAGTGAAGAGTGAACACATGAGGCGTTTCAGGCGAATTTTCATAGGCGGCGCCCACGAATGTATGCTTGACAAGCAGGGACGCATTCTGATTCCACCAAGCCTCCGGCAGCATGCGGGTCTGAAGAAGGAGGTTGTACTCGTAGGGGTACTAGATCACTTTGAGGTGTGGGCTAAAGACATATGGGCCCAGGAGGATGACAAACTGCAAAATGATATGAAGGACGAAGATTTGAGGAACGAGGTCGCTGCACTGGGGCTTTAGGTGAGTGGGCCATGCAATATCGCCATGTCCCGGTCATGGTTAGTGAGGTCATTGATTATCTAAACTGCTCACCCGGCAAGAAATACGTGGATGGTACCTTAGGGGGGGGTGGCCATGCCAAGGCCATTTTGGAGGCCATCGGTCCAGACGGCTTTTTGCTGGGCATCGACCGAGACCCAGATGCGATTGCCTACACCAGGCAATTTCTGGATCCGTTTCAACCGAACGTTCAAACCTTTCACGACAACTTTACCCACCTCCCACAAATTCTTTCACGATTGCACATTAGTCACGTGGATGGGATCTTGCTCGATCTGGGACTTTCTCTCTATCAACTGGAAGGGAGCCGCCGGGGTTTCAGTTTCATGCGGGACGAGCCCCTGGACATGCGTATGAACCCTCAGCAGAGCCTGACAGCCGGAGCGCTTGTGAACAAGCTATCGGAAAAAGAGCTGGCAGACCTCATAACTCGGTATGGAGAGGAACCCTGTGCCGTTCGTATTGGGAGGCGTATTGTGGACAGTCGCCGTAAAAAAATGATTACGTCAAGCCTACAGCTTGCTGAAATAGTCAAAAAAGCGGTTCCGGCCCGCCATCGCCGGGGGCGAATCCATCCTGCCACACGGACGTTTCAAGCCTTAAGGATAGCAGTGAACCAGGAATTGGAGGCCCTGAAAGAATTTTTAGATGAGGCGGTCAATTTCCTGAATCCAGGGGGACGGCTTTGCGTGCTGTCGTTCCATTCGCTGGAAGACCGCATCGTGAAAGAGCGCTTCAAGACACTTTCCAAGGGTTGCATTTGCCCACCTCAATTGCCAAAGTGTGTGTGTGGAAAAATACCCCGCATGTCTATCCTAACGAAGCGGCCGGTGCGACCTGCTGCGGAAGAGGTTAGGACAAATTCCATGGCTCGAAGCGCAAAGTTACGGGCGGCTGAACGCCTTAGAGAGGAGGGACCATGAAAAGAGGGAATATTTCCAAGAGGCGTCATCCTATGGTGGCCATAGGGATTGCGCTCATGGTGGTCTTTCTGGCAGAGCTCCTTGTTTATACCTGGTGCAGGGTGCAGTATGTGCGAACTGGATATGACATTACGGAAGCTACCAACAATCATCAGCGCTTGGTGGAACTTCATAGAAAACTGAAGGTTGAGGAAGTTCGTTTGAGATCCCCTGAGCGGATCATGCACGTAGCCCAGCAACGAGGGCTGGTGATGCCTGATTCAAAACAGGTCGTGGTAATCCCGTGAGGATCTGGAGGACAAAGAAACCTGACCCATTAAGGTGGATAAGGTTTCGGATTATAATTGTGGGAAGTGTTTTGGGGGTTTGCTTTGCCTTTATTGTGGTCCGCGCGTTTCAGCTGCAGGTCGTTGAGGGGAGGCAGCTCCATTCTGAGGCTGCAGTCAGGTATACGACGGCTTATCATGACACATCAAAACGGGGGACGATCTATGAACGAAATCACGCAGAACTGGCACTAAGCGTGGATGTGGATTCTATCTGTGCGAATCCCAAGCAGATTCAGTCTCCAAAACGGGTTGCTCGTCGTCTCGCTCAGGTCCTACACTTGAGGAATGCGTCTGTGCGAGAAAAGCTGTGCTCGGGCAAGAGTTTTGTCTGGATCAAGAGGCATGTAGATCCTGCGGAGGTCTCGGTAGTCAGATCATTGAATATAGACGGAATCGACTTTGTCACAGAGAGCCGCCGATTCTATCCTCTCAAGAGCTTAGCTGCGCAGGTAGTGGGTTTTTGTGGAGTGGACGGCAGGGGTTTGGAGGGACTGGAATTCTATTATGATGCTTTCTTGAAGGGCCGTGAAAATCGCCGGACAGTCCTCAGAGACGCTCTTGGCAGGGGTTTCACAGAAGAACCCTTTTCTGAAGGCCAGCCCGGGTATAACCTGATTCTGAACATTGACAAAAACATTCAATATATTGCGGAGCAGGCCTTATCTGAAGGCGTAAGGAAGTTTTGGGCGAAGTCGGGCATGGCGCTGGTGATCGTTCCCCGCACCGGGGCAATCCTGGCCATGGCGCACATGCCGAGGTTTAACCCAAACGCCTTTGGCCGATATAGACCCTGGGTGTGGCGGAACCGTGCACTCACAGACCCTTTTGAGCCAGGCTCCACGTTCAAGATACTGCTTGTCGGTGCCGCGCTGGAATCGGGGATCTGCACACCTGATTCAAAATTCTATTGTGAGCAAGGCGCTTATCGGATTGGCAGGAAGATAGTCCATGATGTTCATCCTCATGCGGACCTTTCGCTTCAAGACATTCTAAAATACTCTAGCAATATAGGAGCTGCCAAGGTGGGTGAAAAGCTGGGCCCTGTCTATCTCTACAACAAATTAAAAGAATTCGGTCTCGGAGAAAAACTTGGCGTCGACTGTCCCGGGGAGACTTCGGGCAGTTTACGCCCTGTGCAAAGCTGGTCTCAGATCGATGCTGGAGCAATTTGTTTTGGACAAGGTATTTCTATGTCAGCCCTGCAGCTTGCCATGGCGGTTTCTGCCATAGCCAATGATGGGATACTTATGAAGCCATACTTGGTGAACGAAATAACAGACGTTCAGGACCGTACCATGACACGCTTTCAACCCATAACCTTGCGTCGGGTCATGTCTCCTGAAAAGGCCCGGGACTTGACCCGTATGATGAGAAGGACCGTGGAGAAGGGTGGCACCGGTGTGGAGGCGGCCTTAATGGGCTATAACGTCGCTGGAAAGACCGGCACGGCCCAGAAGGTAGACCAGGACGCCGGAGGATATGCAAAGGACAAGTACATGGCTTCCTTTGTCGGATTTGTACCTGCCGAAAACCCAGCGATTCTCGTTCTAGTGGCGATTGATGAGCCTCAGGAAGAGCACTATGGAGGTATGGTGGCCGCACCTGTGTTCAGATGCATTGCCAGTAAAACGCTTCGATATCTAAAGATCCCCCCTAAACCGGCCACACCTGGGCAGGCACACCCTGAACCCGATCGCCCGGAATGGGAAGAGCCTCTGAGAGTATCACATGGGGAACCGCGGATGGGGTGAAACTGAGTTTTCTTTTGAAGGCCGTGCCGGTTGCGCATTTTGTCGGACCTGAAGATCAGATTATCGATTCAATCCACTATGATTCCCGCGCTGTGACACCCGGCGGGCTCTTTGTGGCGATCCCCGGCCATCGCAGCGATGGATACGGGTATATTGACGAGGCAATTGACAAGGGAGCCGTTGCCATTTTCACAGAAAAGAGGTGGTCTGGACGATCATCGATTAGCGTGGCTCAAGTTGAAAATGCCCGCCTGGCCCTGGCTGCCCTTTCATCAGCATTTTATAGGGATCCATGCCGAGAACTTTGCATGATCGGCATCACTGGAACAAACGGTAAGACAACAACGGCCTATTTGCTGGAGTCCATTCTGAATGCCGCTGACTTGAAAGTAGGCGTCATTGGTACCATTAACTACCGATTTGGAGGGCAAAGTTGTACCAGTTCGGTGACGACACCGGAGTCCCTCGACCTTATGCACCTTCTGCGTGAGATGGCTGACAGCGGAGTAACTCACGTGGTTCTTGAAGTTTCGTCCCACGCGCTTGATCTCCATCGGGTAGCTTTTTGCGGGTTTGATGTGGGGGTTTTTACCAATCTGTCCAGGGACCATCTGGACTATCACCATGACATGGATACCTATTGGCAGTGCAAACGGGAGCTTTGCATTGGGCGACTTGGGGTCGGACCAAAACGTGAACGCGCCACTGCCGTGATTAACTGGGATGACCCAAGGGGAAAGGAGCTTTGTGCTGAGGTGTCGGTTCCCTATCTGCGTACGGGACTTTCAGACGACTGCGAAATATGGGCCCAGGGTATCACCCTCACCAAAGACATGGTTTCAGGCAAAGTGCGGACGCCCAAAGGCGCGTTTGATTTCACTTCTTCCCTTGTGGGAAAGCACAATGTTTACAACGTATTGTCTGCCACAGGTGTCGCAATAGCGCTTGGTTTACCCCTACAGGCGATTCAGAAAGGAATTATCAACCTCCATTGGGTGCCGGGCCGACTTGAGTGCGTTACCAATGATTTGGGGGTTGCAGTCTTCGTTGATTACGCCCATACGCCGGACGCCCTGGAAAACGTGTTGACCGTTCTGAGAGAACTCACCACCGGCCGTGTGATCACCATATTTGGTTGCGGCGGGGATCGGGATAAAGATAAACGCCCCTTGATGGGCATTGCCGCAGGCCGGCTTAGTGATCTTGTGGTGTTGACTTCTGACAACCCACGTACCGAAGCCCCAGAGGATATACTGGCCGGTATTATCAAGGGCACAGCTGCTGTGCAAACCCACCAATACGAATTCCAAGAGTTAGCAACGGGGTTTGAGACACCGGGATATGTTGTAGAACCAGATCGGAGGAAGGCTATTGGGCTGGGGCTTAGCGCCGCTAGACCTGGTGACACAGTGATCATTGCCGGTAAAGGACATGAAACCTATCAGATCATAGATGAGACCTCTATACCTTTCGATGACAGGGTCGAGGCAAGGAAGATACTCCAACAACTGTCATCAGCAGGAAAGAAGCAATAGTAAGGAAGTTTTCGATTTCGGGTTTGGGAATGCGGAATTCAGGAATGAAGAAATTGAGTTTTCAACTTTAACGCACTTTAGGCACTTTAGTTTATTTGCGTACACTTTCGCCCATGGATAATAATGCAAAACCCTGGACGGTCTCAGATGTCTTGAAGGCAACAGGCGGGCGTCTTTTGCTTGGGAATGAGGGGGCTAGATTTCAAGCGATCTCTACTGATTCCCGGACGACCAAGCCGGGCGATCTGTTCGTAGCCATCGCAGGACCAAATCACAATGGACACGACTTCTTGCAGGCAGCGTTGGATAGAGGGGCCCGTGGTGTGCTGGTGGGCGAAGATTATGTTGGTAAGGAATCTCCAGTATCCCCTGGAGACACGTCCTGGATAGCCGTGGGGGATACCCTGGTGGCTTTGGGAGACTTGGCTACCTTTCGTCGGCAACAAGCCGACCTGTCCGTGGTGGCCATAACCGGCACCAATGGAAAGACCACGACCAAGGAGATGACAGCTGCGGTGCTGGGCCAAGCCTATTCGGTATTAAAGACCCCCGACAACTTCAACAACCTGGTTGGATTGCCTCTCACGCTCTTTGGGTTGAGGGACAGCCATGAGTGGGCTGTCCTGGAACTTGCCATGAATCGTCCGGGAGAGATCCGCCGACTTGCCGAGGTCGCCAAGCCTGACCTGGGTGTGATTACCAATATAGAATCCGGCCACCTGGAAGGTGTGAAGGATATCGATGGGGTCATGGCGGCCAAAGGTGAACTCCTTGAAGCGTTGGGGCAAGACGGCACCGCAGTATTAAATGTTGATGACAAGCGAGTTTGCAAGTTGGGGGAGCGATTTGGCGGACGTGTGGTGACCTTCGGCATTTACAGTTCGGCCGAGGTGTCGGGAACCGCACTGTCTCAGGGCCGCACGGGCTGTTCCTTTGAACTTAGCTGGTATGATGAATCGGTGAGAATATCTCTGAAGATTCCAGGAGAGGGTGCCATCTTCAACGCCCTGGCTGCAGCAGCGGTGGGATATCGCGTCGGCCTCCCAATGGAGGAAGTAAAAATGGGCCTGGAATCCATAGGCCCGCTCCCGGGACGTATGGAAATCCTAACACTTGCTGGGGGGACTCATCTGGTCAATGATACATACAATGCGAACCCCGGCTCCGTGGCAGTGGCTATTGAGACACTGCGCTCCTTGAAGGGGAGCGGGAGGGGCGTCTTTGTTATAGGAGACATGTTGGAACTCGGGCAACATTCAGAAAATGCTCATAAGCAGATTGGAATCTTGGCGGCCCGTGCCGGCATGACTGGCCTCTATGCCACGGGCAATTTTGCGCATAGCGTGGCCGAAGGTGCCATAGGTGCGGGCATGGACCATAGTAAGATCTTCATCGGAACCCGGGAAGAGATCGTGGATATCCTGAAGGATCGTTTAGGACCCGGTGACTGGGTACTCGTGAAGGGATCTCGCCTCATGGCCATGGACCAGGTGGTTGAAGGACTAAGGTCGGGTACGGGCTAATCGTTTAATCATTAATCGGTCAACGAATCACGTATGTCGAATAACCTATAACAAAGAACAGATCCGACATGCTTTATCACTTGCTCTATCCGCTCCATTTGGTCTTTTCGGCCTTCAACGTATTTCGCTACATTACTTTCAGGACCATCTATGCCAGCCTCACCGCCCTGTTGATCTGTTGGTTGTTGGGGCCATGGACAATACGAAAGCTTACAGAGCGGCAGATTGGCCAGTACGTGCGGACTGACGGCCCTCCAACCCACAAGACCAAGACTGGCACGCCGACCATGGGAGGGCTGTTGATCCTCTTTGCGACTGTGACAGCTACACTTCTATGGAGTAACCTGACGAATGTCTTTGTATGGATGGTCCTCCTGGTGACCATCAGCTATGGCGCTATCGGATTCGTAGATGACTACTTGATGCAGATAAAGAAGGAAACAAAGGGGCTTCCCGGACAGATCAAGATTATCATTCAGGTCGCCATAGCTCTGCTCGTAGCTGGGTTTCTTTATGCACGTGCTGACTTCGATACCCATGTGACCGTTCCTTTTTTCAAGCAAATGGCTCCTGATCTTGGCTGGGTCTACATCCTTTTTGCCGCCACGGTCATCGTGGGAACGTCTAATGCGGTGAATTTGACGGATGGGTTAGATGGCCTTGCAATCGGGCCCGTGACGGTGGCCGCCGCCACCTTTGTTGTGCTCTCCTACGTGGCAGGCCACGTGAAGATCGCTAATTATCTTCAGATTAAGTATATGGCAGGGAGTGGAGAGCTATCTGTCTTTTGCGGCGCCCTCGTGGGAGCTGGAATGGGATTTCTCTGGTACAACGCATATCCTGCACAGATTTTTATGGGAGATGTGGGATCCCTTCCATTGGGCGGAGCACTCGGAACGGTTGCAGTGATTACAAAGCATGAGGTTCTCTTGGCTCTTGTGGGGGGTATTTTCGTTGTAGAGGCCCTGTCCGTGATCTTTCAAGTAGGTTTTTTCAAGATTACTAATGGGCGCCGCATCTTCAAGATGGCTCCTATTCATCACCACTTTGAGTTACAAGGCTGGCCTGAGCCGAAGGTCATCGTAAGGTTCTGGATCATTGCTATTATCCTGGGTCTGCTGGCAGTAAGCACCTTGAAGTTGCGATAAGTGGGGCGACGTCGTTATTCTTAACCTGGCAGTTGGGAACAGGGAGTGAAGGTGCATGTTTTCAAACCATCAGGTCGAGGCCAAGGCCGCAACACATAACGATTCAGCGCAAGGCTGCGCCGGGCCGCTTGAAAACATTTCACTTCGTGCCCTAATAACCAATGCCGGGATGGCTCAAAGTGTCCGGGCAGACGAACAGATAAGAGGGAAAACGTCTTTGAACCTGAAGGATAAGAAAGTTATAGTAGTTGGGCTGGCTAGAACAGGACTTGCGGTCGCCCGGTTTTTGAAGGATCAGGGGGCGCAAGTTACAGCAACCGACCTAAAGAAAGCGGATGAACTCGGCTCCTATTCTCAGGAAGCTCTCGCCATGGGCATTTCTTTGAAGCTTGGTGCGCACCCGATGGAAGGCTTTATGGGCTCAGACCTTATTGTAGTGAGTCCCGGGGTGCCGCACAGCATACCACCCCTCGAGGCAGCAAAAAGAGCGGGGATACCGGTAATTGGAGAGGTGGAATTGGCTTCCCGCTATATCAAGGAACCAATAGTGGCCATTACGGGGACCAACGGCAAGACTACGACCACAAGTCTTGTTGGAAAAATGTTAGAGGCTTCTGGCCGCAACGTCTTTGTGGGAGGCAATATAGGTGCTCCACTCATAGACTATGTTAATACCAGCGTGCGTGCAGAGACGATCGTTGCCGAGATAAGTAGTTTTCAACTCGATACTATTGTGGACTTCAGACCGGAAGTAGGTGTTCTTTTGAATATTACAGAGGACCACCTCGATCGATACAATGACTTTTCTGACTATGCGCGATCAAAGGCAAGGCTATTTGAGAATCAAGGGAGCACAGACGCAGCGGTTTTAAATGGCAACGACCCCACGGTTTTAAAACTTGAGTCGCTTATTGATAGCCAAAGACTTTACTTCAATATCAATAACTCGGGGCTGCACGGTGCGGTGATACGGAACCAGGAGATGACCTGCAACCTGCCCGAAAGGCCCCCTGTTATCCTGAGTCTAGCCAAGTTCAGACTCAGGGGAAGCCACAACCTGGAGAATGCTGCGGCTGCCTGTCTGGCGGCGCTCATTGCAGGTGGCAATCAGGCAGGTCTCCAAATGGCGCTTGACGCCTTTGACGGCTTGCACCACCGCATAGAGTATGTGAGAAACGTAAAGGGTGTCGAGTACTACAACGACTCCAAGGCCACCAATGTGGATGCTGTCAAACGTTCCCTGGAAAGTTTTGACTCCCGGGTGATATTGATTATGGGGGGCCGTGACAAGGGTGGCAGCTATACACTCCTGAAGGGGCTCATTAAGGAACGGGTCAAAAGGCTCATCGCCATTGGGGAGGCGCGGGAAAAGATTGTAAACTGCTTGGGGGCCCTGACCAGCACTGAAGGGGCCAGGACGCTCGCCGAGGCGGTATGTCTCGCCCACAAGGGAGCAGCTCCTGGGGACATCGTACTCCTCTCCCCCGGGTGTTCCAGCTTTGACATGTTCACAGACTATGCCGAGCGTGGTGAGGCATTCTTTGAGGCAGTGAAGGACTTGCAGGACCAATGACCATTAATGCGTCGTAAGTGCGGCGTGGACGGGAAAAAGTAGGCGGCAAGAATTCGGCAGTACGCACCAAGGAGTGGCGAGTACTGCACAACAATTCGCAAGCAGACAGCACAAGTACCCAATGAACAGGGACAAGCAGGCAAAGAGCCATGTCGCTAATGACCGTTTCCTCGTGGTGGGGACACTATTGCTACTCGGAATCGGCGTCGTAATGGTCTACAGTGCAAGCTCGGCTGTTGCCCTGGAGCGATTCGGAAGCGACACCTACTTCTTTAGAAAGCAGGTCGTCTATGCCCTCACAGCAATCGCGGTTCTTATAATCTGCCGTCATATACCCTACCCTTTTTATAGGAAGATGGCATACCCGGTGCTGGCAGTTGCCTTCTTGATGCTCATTGCCCTCTACTTTCCAGGGGTGGGACACTCGGTTGGAGGTGCTAGACGATGGTTAAGGATTTCTGGGGTTTCCTTTCAACCATCGGAGTTTGCCAGGTTGGCTCTGATTATATATTTGGCTTATTCCATGAGCAAAAAACAAGATAACATTAAGGTTTTCACCATTGGCTTTCTTCCCCACGCTATTGTGCTTGCAAGTTTTGGGGCGTTGATCGTCATGCAACCCGATTTTGGGATGGCAGTCATGCTCGCGCTGGTGGCTTGGACGATGCTCTTTGTTAGCGGGGTGCGTCTTTTTCATCTTCTCACGGCACTGGCGGCAGTCCTCCCTATAGTCTACTATTTGCTGATTCATGTCGGATACCGCGTGAGGCGCCTTGCAAGCTTTCTTGACCCCTGGAGATACGAGAGCGACGCCGGATATCAGATTGTCCATTCACTGATGGCTTTTGGATCAGGAGGCGTCACTGGGGCAGGTATTGGAAATAGTTACCAGAAGCTCTTCTATCTGCCGGAGCCGCATACCGACTTTATCATTTCCGTGTTGGGCGAAGAATTGGGTCTTGTGGGGATATGCTTTGTCGTAGGTCTTTATGTCATGCTCGTCTGGCGGGGGTTTGTTGTGGCAATGAAGACCCGAGATCTCTTTGCAACCTATTTGACGGTAGGATTAATTTCCGCTCTTGGCCTGCAGGTGTGCATTAACCTGGGTGTCGCTATGGGTCTATTGCCTACGAAGGGACTCACACTGCCGTTTGTTAGCTATGGAGGGACGTCCCTCGTGATGAATGCCGCTGCCATTGGAATCTTGATGAATATATCAGCACGACAGGCGGTGTGACCATGAGAGCCCTTATCGCTGGGGGCGGCACTGGAGGGCATCTTTTCCCTGGGATCGCCATTGCTGAGTCATTTAGAGCCAAGGAGTTTGAGGCTGATGTTTTGTTTGTAGGGACGGGCAATCCCCTGGAGGTATCTACCCTTTCAAAAAAAGGATTTGATCACGTGGGTATTGTAGCGGAAGGCTTTAAAGAGAGAGGACTGTGGAGACAGATCCGATCATTGCTCAAGATCCCTGTGGGGGTATGGCAAGCCCTGCGAATTATCTGGCGCTTTGATCCTGATATCATCATTGGACTTGGGGGATATGCCTCCGGACCTGTAGCCATAGCGGCAAGGCTCACGGGGAAAAAGATAGTTATCCATGAACAGAATATACTTCCAGGCTTTACTAATCGGATAATCGGGCATTTTGCCGACCGGATATTCATCTCCTTTCCTGATGAACTTGGCGTGTTCAGGCCATCCAGGACAGTAACCACTGGGAACCCTGTGCGACGGGAACTCCTCGTGAGCAAATCGGGAAAGAATGCAGCCAGTCCGTTTACGATCCTGGTATTAGGTGGCAGCCAGGGAGCTCACGCCATAAACCGCATCGTGGTTGAAGCCCTTGACCATCTGAAGAGCCCTGCCAAGATCACCTTTATCCATCAGACAGGGGCTGAGGATGTAACATGGGTCGCAAGGGCCTATGAGGACCGGCGCGTCAAGGCCAGGGTGGAGCCATTTTTTGAGGACATGGCTGGTCCATATAACACCGCCAATCTGGTGGTATGCAGGGCCGGGGCCACGACTGTTTCAGAATTAATGGCCTTGGGCAAGCCTGCCATTTTTGTCCCGTTTCCGTTTGCAGCCAATAACCACCAAGAGCTGAATGCTCGGTATGTGGCTAATGCTGGTGGAGCTGAGGTGATCCTGGAAAAGGATCTGAATGGTTCTGTGTTGGCAGCCAAACTCGATCATTATGCCTCACACCAAAGCGCTCTGCAGGATATGAGCAATCGGACGTTGGCTCTTGCCTGCCCCGATGCTGCAGACGTTATCGTGGATGAATGTCAGAGGTTACTAGTCATGAGTCATTAGACACTGGTTAAATATGCTTTGTCAGTTGTCAATCATCACGCGTCAATGGTGATATGTATCAGAAAAAGTATCACATTCATTTTGTGGGAATCGGTGGAATTGGGATGAGCGGAATCGCGGAGCTCCTCTTGAACCTGGGTTATGAGGTAAGTGGCTCAGACTTACGCTCAACGGAGATTACAAGACGCCTGGCCCAACTTGGAGGGAAGATATTTAAGGGCCACCGCCCAGAGCAGATTCAAGGAGCGGATGTCGTGGTGATTTCCTCAGCCGTTGGGGAAGACAACCCTGAAGTTGGAGCTGCCAAAGACGCTATTATTCCGGTTATTCCCAGAGCCGAGATGTTGGCGGAACTCATGCGGCTAAAGTACAGCATTGCCGTAGCTGGTGCCCATGGCAAAACCACGACGACTTGGATTATTGCTTCAGTTCTTGACCACGGGGGGCTTGACCCCACGGTAGTCATCGGGGGGAAGCTGGATAGCTTGGGTACCAATGCGCGTCTGGGTCAAGGCGAATACATTGTAGCCGAAGCGGACGAAAGCGATGGCTCTTTCTTGAGACTCAGCCCGACCATTGGGGTCGTGACGAACATTAATGCTGAACACCTCGATTTCTATGGGAATCTGACAAAGATCAAAGAGGTGTTCCTGAACTTTATCAACAAGGTGCCCTTCTACGGTATGGCGGTGCTGTGTTTGGACAACGAGGGAATTCAGGACCTGATCCCAAGGATAGAGAAACGGTTTACGACCTATGGGATGACCTCACAGGCAGATTATCATGCAAAAGATGTGACCTTTGACGGGCTCACGAGTCAATATCGTATAATGTATCGCGGTAAGGCCTTGGGTTCCGTAGAGTTAAACCTGCCGGGCATTCACAATGTGTATAATTCCATGGCGAGCGTTGCCATCGGTATGGAACTCGGAATTCCTTTTGACAGTATCCTGGATGCGCTTAAAGATATTGAAGGGGTCCAGCGCAGGCTCCAGGTAAAAGGGATTGATAGAGGAGTGACTGTTGTAGACGACTATGGACACCACCCAACAGAGATAAGGATCACGCTCCAAACAGCCCGCCAGTGCTGGCCAGATTGCCGGATTGTTGTGGTGTTTCAGCCACATCGGTACTCACGAGTCGCTGCGCTTTTTGACGATTTTACGCGGGCCTTTTACGAAGCAGATACCCTTCTGGTACTTCCCATCTATTCGGCAGGCGAGGCCCCAATAGAAAATATAGACAGCCAACGTCTCTATGAAGGGATCCGTGAGCACGGCCACAAAGATGTCGTATTCCATGAGGGACAGGATACCGCTTTATCGTACCTAAAGAAAACCTTGAGGCAGGGGGACGTCCTATTGACCTTGGGGGCAGGCGATGTCTGGCGAGTGGGAGATAAGTTCCTGGAGAAGTAACAATGGGTTGAGTGGTTTAGCTGTCCATTGTTTGAATATTACAGAATCACTGGATAGCTCAAGGAGTGAACGAGTTAACTATGAATCAATCGGAAAGAAACTGGCTGTCAGAACATTTTGATCCGAACGTCTTGTTTGACGAACCGATGCGGCGTCACACGACTTTCAGAATTGGGGGGCCGGTAGATGCCCTAGTCACTGTGAGGAACGACCAAGAGATAAAGGACCTCCTCCTGTGGGCTGAGGACAGAGATCACCCGATCACGATACTCGGAGAAGGAAGCAACCTCCTCGTCCGGGACGGGGGTGTTCGGGGCCTCATGATCAGGTTAGCCGATGATTTTGAAGCGATTCACTTTGTGCCCGGTGCTAATGGCACCAGCGCTGCGGTCAAAGCAGGGGCAGCGGTCTTGGTTCGT
The DNA here is from genome assembly GCA_041547605.1 of Desulfobacteria bacterium. GTDB lineage: Bacteria > Desulfobacterota > Desulfobacteria > Desulfobacterales. The sequence goes on along the minus strand of JBFEUB010000008.1, from coordinate 15,675 downwards.
CGACTCGGCAAATATGCCCTCGACCAAGGTTTAGCCGGGCTTAACTTCGCACTTGGTATCCCCGGAACAGTGGGGGGAGCAATTCGAACGAACGCAGGTGCCTGGGAAGGATGTATGGCAGATTGCACCAGTGCGATCAGGGTGCTTAGTCGGTCTGGAGACATTGCCAGCCTGGGTCGGGACCAACTTCAATTCTCTTACAGGAAGCTGGAACTGGAAAGAGGGGCTATTATCTTGAGTGGCGAGTTTAAGCTTAAACACGCAGATCGGCAGGCCCTCCGGGCAGAGGCCATTCGCCTACAAAAGAGACGACGGGTGACGCAACCCCTTTCCCTTCCCAGTGCCGGGTGTGTGTTTCAAAATCCACCGGGACAAAAGGCCGCTGGCGAACTTATTGATCAGGCAGGCTTGAAGGGCCTTTGCGTCGGGGAAGCCGAGGTTTCAACAAAACACGCCAATTTCATTGTAAACAAGGGGCGAGCTAAGGCTTCGGATGTGATTGCTTTGATGAGACAGATACAGGAGACCGTATATAAGAAGTTCGGCATTAACCTTAAGCCAGAGGTAACCATTGTTGGCCAGGAAACAAGTTCGTAAGAACTACTACAAAAACAGTCTGGCACGAAAAAGACAGCGATTCAAAGGACGCTGTCTCCTAAGCCTAAAAATTATGTTGCTCACAGGGGGCATGGCTGGAATAAGTCTGCTCCTTATACTGGCATATGATGCCGTAACCCAGACTTCCTACTTTGATGCCCACGAAATCACGGTTGAGGGAAACAAAGAGCTGTCAAAACAGACAGTTTTGAAACAGGCTGGGCTAAAGCTGCATGAAAACATCCTTGCTATGAATCTGAACGCGATTCGGTACCGGCTTATGGCACATCCGTGGGTCGCCAGTGCCGAGATCCAGCGAGCCTTGCCTGACACCATTCACATTCGGGTAAAAGAACGAACCCCCATAGCCATACTTGACTTGGACCGACTGTTTTACCTTGACGAAAGGGGTGAAATCTTCAAGCCGGTGGAATCTTCAGACAAGGTGAAGGTGCCCGTGGTGACCGGCCTATCTCTGTCAGGTATCGAATTTGATGATCTCTGGAATGCGCCGTTATTCACAGCAGTTATGGAGGTGCTTCGCTTAAGCAGATATCATGAAGATGTGATTCCATGCTATGCGCTACACCGTGTGCACGTTGACAGGGAGATGGGAGTGACCCTGTATGCGTCTCTGGCTCCTCGCAACCCCTCTGTCACACCTGTCTGTGCTCTTACCTATGCTATCAAAGCGCCCAAGGAACAGCGGGCTGTACCGAGTGCGGTTACAATAAAGGTTGGCTTTGGGGGCTACGAGTCAAAATTCAGGCGACTTCGACATTTGGCTACTTACTTGAAACAAGAGGATGGGTTATTGAACCTTGAGTTCATGGACTTGAACGATTCAGACCGGGTCGTGGTCAGGCCGTCTCCCGCCGGACAGGTGGAAAGACGTTCTGTCGCTGGGGGCCGCGACAAATGGTCGAGCCAACGAAAGGAGGTGTGATGGTGCAGGACGAGGGGGAGTTGATCGTAGGTCTAGATATTGGGACCACCAAGATTTGCGCGGTGGTAGGGAGTATCTCCCGCGATGGCAGCGACATTGTGGGAACTGGAACCCATGCCTCTGTTGGGCTGCGCAAAGGAGTAGTTGTCAATATTGAATCGACCGTGGACTCTATTCAAAAAGCCGTAGAAGAAGCTGAGCTTATGGCAGGCTGCGAGATTAGATCTGTGTATGCGGGGATTGCTGGGGGCCATATAAAGGGTTTTAACAGCCACGGAATCGTTGCCATAAAGGGAAATGAGGTTACTGAAAAGGACATCGAGCGGGTGATTGATGCAGCCAGGGCCGTGGCCATTCCCATGGACCGCGAGGTAATTCATGTGCTGCCTCAGGAGTTTATCGTAGATGAGCAGGACGGCATTCAGGATCCTCTTGGCATGTCAGGAGTTCGGCTGGAAGCGAGGGTGCACATTGTGACCGGGGCTGTTACCTCCGCCCAAAACATTATCAAGTGTGCCAACCGAGCCGGGCTTGATGTGTGTGATATTGTGCTCCAATCCCTTGCATCAAGTGAGGCCGTACTGAGCGAAGAGGAAAAGGCTTTGGGTTCAGCCCTGATTGACTTTGGGGGAGGGACAACAGACCTGGCAGTTTTCAAGGGCAATAGCATTAAACACACCTCGGTGCTGGCCCTGGGGGGAAACAATCTCACCCATGATATTTCTGTGGGTCTTAGAACACCCATGGCTGAGGCAGAAAAGATTAAGATAAAGTATGGCAGTTGTCTTACCAGTAAGATTGGCAAAGATGAAACTATCGAGGTCGCAGGCGTGGGAGGCCGCAAGCCGAGAACCCTGTCAAGGCAGATACTGGGCGAAGTCCTCGAACCAAGGGTGGAAGAGATCTTTAACCTGATCCACCGGGAGGTTTATCGGGCTGGCATGGAGGATTCAATAACTTCTGGGATGGTAGTTACTGGAGGGTCCGCCCTGCTGGAAGGTGTTGTGGATATTGCTGAGTCGGTTTTCAACCTCCCCACACGGATTGGAAAACCCGCAGGAATCAGGGGATTGGTGGATGTGGTGAATAACCCAATGTATGCCACGGGCGTTGGATTGGTGCTGTACGGCGCCAGAACTCAGCCTAAGAAGAAGTTCAGGATTCGAGATAGCAATATCTTCGATCACGTCACGGCCCGTATGAAGAAGTGGTTCAAGGACATCATTTGAGTATTCTTTTACTTGACAGGTATTCGTCAAAGGGTTTTCGGTCGCGCCGCTCGTTATGTTATTCGTTTGGCGTATCTCGGAAAGAGAAAGGAAACCGAGAGACGATTGACGCAACAAGCAGCGTAACCGAGAGACGGTAAACCCCAGCATATTACGAAAACCAACAGGAGGTGGGCAAAATGATGTTTAGTTTTGTGGAGAACGAAAAGTCGGCCAAGATCAAAGTGGTTGGAGTGGGGGGGGCTGGTGGGAACGCCATTAACAACATGATTGATGCAAAACTTCAGGGTTGCAAGTTCATTGCTGTTAATACTGATGCGCAGGACCTTGAAGCATCACAGGCACCGGTTAAAATCCAGATAGGGGAAAAGCTGACCGAAGGCCTGGGGGCCGGGGCGAATCCTGAAATCGGGCGGCAGGCTGCTCTGGAAAGTATAGACGCCATGCGAAGCTCACTTGAAGATAGCCACATGATCTTTATTACGGCTGGCTTGGGTGGAGGCACCGGTACGGGGGCAGCACCGGTCATTGCCGAAGCCTGCAAAGATGCTGGTGCCCTGACTGTAGCAGTGGTGACGAGGCCTTTCGGTTTTGAAGGAAAAAAGCGAACCAGACAGGCCGAGGCTGGTCTAGAAACCCTGAAGGGTGTGGCAGACACGGTGATTGTAATTCCTAATGACCGACTTCGGGGACTGGCATCAAGGCATGCTACTGCTCTCGAAATGTTCAAGAGAGCAGACGAAGTCCTTCTGCACGCTGTGAGGGGAATCACTGATCTGATCATGATGCCGGGGCTGGTCAACCTTGATTTTTCAGATGTCAGGACGATCATGTCGAAGGCAGGCCTGGCTATTATGGGAACGGGTATTGCCAGCGGCGAGAATCGCGCAGTTGAGGCTGCCGAAAGAGCCATTTCCCATCCACTGCTCGAGGGTGTTTCCATCAGCGGGGCCCGGGGTGTTTTGATGAACATTACCTGTGGACCAGAGCTGACCATGGCGGAAATGACAGAAGCTTCAGACCGCATCCACAGCGAGGCCGGTGACGAGGCAGATATAATCTGGGGTGCAGTGCTCGATGATAACGTAGGAAACGAACTCAGAGTTACAGTTATCGCCACTGGAATCGGCACGAAAGAGGAAGAAGATAAGGTTCGAACCTCAGGCAAGGTTCGTGACATCACGCAGGCCGACATTGCTAGGGCAGTAGACCTTGATGAGCCGACCTTCATTCGTCAAGAAAAAGCAGTAGGCGAATCGGGCGGCGCCCAATACAGAGGCTATCGCGGGATTATTTTAGATGGAAAAGATCTGGAAGTTCCCACGTTCATGAGGCGAAAGGCGGATTAAAGTTTGTCATTAGTCGGTCGTTGGTTTCCTGCCGGCGACTGAGGAGGGTCTTGGTTAAACCCAACATCCAATACGAAGTGAAGCGTGCGCCAAAGTCAAAATCTGAAAGCCAAAAGGGAACACGAAAAGAACTCCTGGATGCAGAGAGAGGCACGGTCAGAAAAGACTGGTCCGGGAAGATCCGCATTGCCTTGGCATATCCCAACCACTACCATGTCGCGATGTCAAACTTGGGTTTTCACGTCATATACCGGCTGCTCAGCGACTACCAGGACGTCGTGTGTGAAAGGGTCTTTCTCCCTGACGATGAAGATAGAATCCATGGGATCCGATCCATAGAATCCCAAAGGCCAATAGACATTTTTGATATCGTTGCGTTCTCCATTTCTTTTGAAAATGACTACCCTAACCTCCTAACCCTCCTAGCAGAAGCCGGAATCCCCCGGTGGTCATCAGAGCGAGACACCCCCCATCCTCTGATCATCGCCGGGGGAGTGACGGCCTTCCTAAACCCGGAACCTATAGCACCGTTTGTGGATTGCTTCCTGGTAGGAGAAGCAGAGCCAGTTCTGGATCTTTTTCTTCATGTATATAGAAAACATTCTGATAAGGCGACACTCCTCAAAGCATTAGCTGCGAGTGTTCCCGGCGCCTACGTACCTGGGTTATATGATGTATCTTATGGTCCGGACGGCACCATTAGCGCGTTTCAGCCGGAGCCAGGGGTTCCTGAGAAGGTTCGACGGGTGGCATCAGAAGATCTTTCTTACTCGGATACCTGCAGCACCATCCTAACGCCACATACAACGTTTGCTGATACCTACCTCATAGAGGCAGCGCGCGGCTGCCCCCACGGATGCCGCTTTTGTGCAGCGGGGTTTGTCTATCGGCCGCCGCGGTTCAGATCAAAAGACGCATTGCTGAAGTGTGTAGAAAAGGGAGCCGCCGGCTCCAATCGTATCGGCCTGATGGCTGCTGCGGTTGCAGATGTTCCGTATATCGAAGAGCTTTGTCAAAACGCTTTGAATAAGGGCCTTGAACTTTCTTTTAGCTCGTTGCGGGCGGACCGGCTTACACCGGAACTCCTTGGTATTCTCAGACAAAGCGGTTTGCAGACTGTTTCAATTGCTCCTGATACTGGTTCAGAACGTTTGCGTCGCGTCACAAACAAGGGAATTACTGAGGAAGATGTATTGCAAGCTGTTGAACGCCTGGTGAGTGCGGGGATACCAAATTTGAAACTCTATTTCATGGTTGGTCTGCCGACTGAGACCATGTCCGATGTTGAAGCGATTGTGACCTTCTGCAAGCAGGTCAAACACCGCTTCCTCAAGGCCAGCCGAACAACAAAAAGGCTCGGGCATATCAGCGTGAGCCTTAACTCCTTTATTCCCAAGCCTTTCACGCCTTTTCAGTGGGTTCCTCTCGAGGACACAAAAGTGCTAAAGGCAAAGATCAAACATGTGAAGGACGGGTTAAGGCGCGTCGCCAACGTGCGCGTGCACGCCGACGTGCCTAGATGGGCATACATTCAGGCCTTGCTTGCCCGAGGGGATCGTCGCGTAGCCCAACTATTATCCGCAGCACACGACAACGATGGAAACTGGGCGAAGACCCTCAAAGCCTCTGTGATCAATCCAGATTTTTATGTTTATAGAGAGCGGTCTCTGGATGAGACCCTACCCTGGGACTTCATAGACCATGGCATTGACAAAGCTTTCCTCATTGAGGAATACCACAAAGCCTTTCGTGAGGAGACCACACCCCCATGTGATGTAGGACACTGCATCGCATGCGGCGTCTGCCAATAATGTGGCGCCATTTGATAACCTGAGACACACCCTAGAAGCCAGACGCGTGGGGAACCGGTTAGCGCTTCTTTCGACGCTTCCTCATGAAAGCAACGAGGACAAGGCCGGTGACAAAACCCCCTATGTGGGCAAACCAAGCCACACCGCTGCCTGTCCGTGATCCAAACTCGGTAATGCTACTTAACACCTGGATCAATATCCAGTAGCCGAGAAGGATTATTGCCGGAACGTTAATGACCTGTACAAAAACGAACAGTATGAAAAGCGTCTTTATGCGAGCGCCTGGAAAAAAGAATATATATGCACCTAGCACGCCTGCTACGGCACCGCTTGCCCCTACTGTAGGCACCTGTGAACTGAAGTTCACAATCCCATGGGTTAAAGCTGCACTCACTCCGCATAAGAAATAGAAAAAGAGGTATTTCACATGACCTAACATATCCTCAACGTTGTCCCCGAATATCCAGAGGTAAAGCATGTTGCCAAGACAATGAATCCAGCCTGCATGCATAAACATTGAGGTAATAATGGTCAAGAGCACCGGCGCTAGGTTTTTGGGAGCCAAGTCCACGGCATGGGTAAGCTCATACGGAATAAACCCCAGCCGGGAGAACAGGGGCTCGCTCCCCCTAGACACAAAGAAATTCTGATAGATAAAGAAAGACAGGTTGGCCAAGATCAGACATATGTTGACGATGGGTATTGTCTTAGACGGGTTTTCGTCTTTTAATGGAATCATCAGGTCTTTTGCAGAGGGCCTGATAGGAGATGGGCTGGAAAGGGCAGAGGAGACAAAGGCCGCCGTGTACGGCCTTCTCTCCGTTTGTTGTTACCTGTAAAGTAAAAAGGCTTCAACGCTAACATTCCTGGGATTTGGAAGGAATGCGCTGATACTTTTCGGGAAGGGAAATAATGGTTCAAGTGAACTATTGATAGCTCTCTTTGGTCGAGCCAACCCGAAAAAAGACAAAAGTCTCCTTCTGCCCCCGTAACAGGGCAAAAAAACGGAGCAGAAATGTCGAATAACTTAGCGCGCTATCTCTTGGGCCAACTAAGCTAAACGGCTGATTTCAGAGCTTTTCCAGGCTTGAAGGTGACTGTGTTGCTTGCCTTGATCTTGATGGGATCCCCTGTTCGCGGGTTGCGTCCTTTCCGAGCCTTACGACGCACTTTAGAAAATGTACCAAAGCCGACCAGCGTGACCTTACCCGGCTTCTGCTTCAGGCCTTTTTTCACACTGCCAACAAACGAGTCTAGGGCCTTGTTCGCAGCAGCCTTTGAGATGCCCGCATCCTTTGCCATCTTTTCAACGAGCTGTGCCTTTGTCATGATCTCTTCCTCCTCTTTTGTTGGGTTAGACCGGCACGACTTCAAGAACCTTTGGCTAATAGAACAAAATTTATGAAAATGTCAAGAAAAAAACACAATATATAGGCGGGAATAGATAAGATGGCCCAATATACTGTATTGCTCCCACATACTGTCATGGCTTTCTACCTCTGACGCATTGGACAGAACCTTTCCTTTACCCCTCAAATTTCTTGACAAATCAATCTGTTAGACCTACACAAACAGAGGGGATGGTGGGGCTGGTTTCGACTGTTGTTAAAATCAACTTGGAAGGAACCCGGATATATGGACTGTTGCTCAAGCCAATTGGCCAACAGGCCGTTGAGACCTGACCCGCTCGGTCGTTTATCGGGTTACGCCCGCGTGAGCCCAGATTTAGGCCGGTTTGACGGCGCATCTGTTGCGTGAGATAGCATTCGGTGGCGTAAATGATGGGCAACTCTTTCACACAGAAAGGAGGAAGACCTTGAACGTGTCTGAAGATCAGCTAAAAACCAGCCATAGATTTTATGACTGTCTTTATTGGGATCTTTTCATGGCCATACCTTTTATCACTGCGTGCATAGCCATTTCAAAAAGCTCAACGGTTTGGATGATCATCTATATGGCAGCGTCTGTCCTGATTTTTGCCGTTGTCGTATTCAAGTTCTTTTGTACCCATTGTCCACATTACGTGCAAAGCGAAAATACCCTCAAGTGCATGTTTGTCCGGTGGGTGCCTAGATATTTTGAACCAAAGCCAGGACCTTACGACCTTATCGAAAAGGCCATCGTGGCGACTGTGCTGCTGATTTGGGTAGTATTTCCACTGTATTGGTTGTTCTTGGATCGAGGCTTGCTCGCTATCTATATGGTTTCCTTGATCGTTTTGATTGCTACCATAAGGCGGTATGAATGCGGTCGATGCATTCACTTTCATTGCCCGACAAACACTGTGCCGGAAGAGGTGAGGAAGCGGTTCTTGGAAGTCTATCCCCACCAAACAAACGGTTTGAGCTGACAGCCCCCCTTCCCTTTTCATGCGGTGACTAATCGCCTTTCAGGGCGAGAAAAAATACTTGTTGCCCAACACCCAAATGGAATTTCAATGCTTTTGGGCTTATCCGGATGGGACCATGCCCGAGATATCGTTAGTCAATGAATGCGACGCAAAGATCGAATCCGAAGTTTGGAAGCTGCTATGTACTTGCGACACCGAATTTGTTCCCCCTTTAAGTGCGCGAGATAGTCCACTTTCTTCCAACCTGCTTGGTAAGATAGCAGGAGTTGTGCCCACTTCGTACTTTCAAGAACTTAAAAAGCAAGAACTGCTGATTGCCACGCATGGCGGCTCCGTTGTCGGATTTCTCTCCTTTCGGGTCCGCTATTGCAACGACCTGCTTCGGGACTGGTGCCCCTCGAACCATGTCACAACGGTTTGTGTGTCGAGAGAGTTCCGTAGCCAAGGAATTGCTGTTCGTCTGTACCAGTTCCTCTCGCACAGGCTTCCCGGTCAACTACAGAATCCCTTTATCTCCACAAGAACGTGGAGCACGAACAAGAAACATTTGAAGATTCTGAAACACCTTGGATTTAATCTTGTAACCGTTGTGAAAGATGATCGGGGCGATGGGATTGACACGTGTTATTTTGCAAAACGTCCTGATAAAAGGTAGTGGCGGGTCATTGACGGACAGGCAAAGAGACGTGCCGCGAAGGCCCCGGCACCAAGCAGCAAAGAATCTTTGAATGTAAGGAATGATAAGATTTCTAGATTCGGTCGACGTCGCAGTTCACATTGTGACCGCAATATCCAAGCCTTCGGCAATTAATCCCCAAACGCGAACACGTCCCCCTGTGGATCTATCCCGATCCACGAGCATTTATTGGGACTCCCAGAATTTTGAATCCAAAGGTTATCCGGGTCGTAAAAGCGCGACTCGTCAAAGCTGAGGGAGGCCTTTTTTCGCACGGCGGTTTAGTACCAGTAGCGGCAATTGCCATGCTGGGCAGCTTAACTACATTCTGGTGTTAAAGCATTATTGTCAGAAGTATTACCAGTGCTATGGTGCCGACAATGCCACAAACGATCAGAATAGCAATCCATTCCTTCCAAGTCATGTTCTGTTCCATCTCTCGATCCCCCTTCCTGTGAATCATTCAAACGAGGTGGAATTCCTCGAGAGGTCCGAGTTGACTGCTCATCTGCCCCTTTTTGCGAGCTACAGCAACCATCGCTTCGGTCTCATGGCAGCCTCCCACAACACACCAAACGCCCACCTTCAGTGCAGTCTTCATAGACCTCTTATATCACGGTGTGAAAGATACAATAACCGGCTCTGAAATCAAGCATTTTTGCAAGTGAGACCTATTTTTCGCCAGAATCTGCCTGTCCTCCCCGGACAGCTCTTTCAAATTAAATGGTTTCTGAATAACGCCTTTCAGTTCAGACGAAAAAGGCAGGGCCAGACATGAGACCCTGCCTTTCTGATACATGAGATGTATTGAACAAGTTTGGGTAAACCAACCATCCTGCACGACGGTGAAAGCGAACCACCTTTGTAGGGTAGCCCAATGACGGCCTTTAATGACCTCCGCCGGCCATGGCCTCCTTGGCACACTTTGGATTTGCCTCTGCTTTTTTGAGAATGTCGGCAACGTTTGCTTCAGGCAACCAATTAACTTTGCCAGTGCCGACATCGTAGATGGCACCAACTACCTTGGCCTTACCGCTCTTCACGATGTCTCTCGTGGCAGGGCTTTCTATGAAAAGCTCTTCGATCCCCTGCCACACGTTCTGTTCAATCGCATACGGAATGATGTCAGTGCCCTTTACATTCGGGTGGCTGGCCATGGCCGCACGCACGGCAGGCTCTATGTTGTCAACCAAGGGGGGAATATTGCGTTCCAGGGCATGTCCTTTCCCTAAAACGGCGTGAGTTACTGCAGTCACCGCACCGCACTGGGTGTGACCCAGGACGACGAGAACCGGCGTATGCACATGGGCCAAACCATATTCGATCGATCCACGCTCATCCACATCACAGACATTGCCTGCAACCCTAATAACAAAAATGTCCATAACACCGGCATCAAAGACACGCTCCACAGGGACACGGGAGTCAGAGCAGGTAATGACCGTCGCATAAGCATGATCTCCCTGATTCTCAGTCCCAGCTTGGTGGAGACGAGCCGCATCGGTATTGGGGTGCTGACACTTTCCCTCAATAAACCGCGCGTTCCCAGCCTTGAGCATGGCGATGGCCTCGTCAGGACTAGGCTTCTTGGCAGCGGCCTTTTCGCTGGCAGCAGCAGACAACACGGTCAATGCCAGCACACAACACCCAATGACAAATACGCTAAAGATTCGTTTCATGACATCCTCCTTTCACGAATTGTGTTAACCCTCTTAGTCCCAAACCTAAAGTTCTAGAGCAGATTTTGTTGCCGCAAACTTTAGGGAGACCTTGGCTGCCTCGGTCTTTACAGGGCCGGGCAAAATATCACACCCTTATCCCGACCAGCTTCTCGCAAACTCCTACCGTTTATGTTGAAAATTTAGTACGTTAGAACTACTTCAGGGTAGGGATGAATCAAAACGAGGATTGCGCACCGGTACCACTTTTCGGTCCCATTGTCAATGGATTTGTTCTGGAATGCATACGTGGGTCTATACAAATACATCTTCTCCTAAACACGGTATTGTGGTAGCAGAAACCATGTCTGTTGAAGCGGCCTACATAGAAGTGGCAGTCAGCCTGCCTGTTTTCAATACCTTTACCTACGAGGTGCCAAAGTCGCTTCGTGCGTCGGCCATGGTGGGAAAACGCGTACTGGCTCCTTTCAAAAGCACCCAGGTCACCGCGTACATCCTCAAACTCCTTCAATCAACGGATCAGGCAGGTACTAAGAAAATCCTGGATGTCTTGGATGACATCCCGATGTTTCCTGGCTCTATGGTCCCGTTTTATGGGTGGATAGCGGGCTATTATCGCTATCCTATTGGAGAAGTCATCAAGGGGGCGCTTCCCGGCGGCCTGAACATTAGCCACATTGAAACCGTGAGCATGACAGATCAAGGGCGTTCTATGCTTTCAGATGCGTCCCTGAAGCCGCTTGAACGGGCTGTCCTGGAAACACTGCAGGAGCGAGGGCCCTTGCGATTGCGCACGCTTTGCAAAGAATGCAAAGAAGAACCCTCCCCAAGAGCGCTGCACGCCATCGAGCGCGTCGGCTGGATCACAAGGAGGCGAGAGCTCAAGCCAGGCAGAGTCCAGCCAAAAATGGAAAAATACATAAGGGCTCAGACGGGAAGGCCCTCTGCTGAATCGCTTTCAAAGGTTCGGCGCCATATCCTCAAAATCGTCGAAGACCAAGGTGACATCTCTTTAAAGGCCTTACGTGCCAAGGTTCCCTCGGCGAGACGACTTGTTAAGAAGATGGCCGAAGATGGCTTCTTGTCCGTGGTTGAAAGACGTGTCTACAGAGACCCCTTTGGGGATCCCATCACCCCGGATAGTGGCGGACTCACTTTGACCGAGGAGCAGAACCGTGTTGTTGAGACGCTTTTGAAAGGCCTGGGGACGGACTTTCAAACCTATCTTCTTGACGGCATCACCGGCAGCGGGAAAACAGAGGTCTACATGCGGGCTGCAGCAGCTGCCCTTGAGAAGAATCAGGAAGCTCTCATACTGGTGCCTGAAATTGCGTTGATTTCTCAAATGGAACGCCTCTTTCGGGCACGCTTTGGTGAGTGCGTCGCCCTGCTACACAGCGGCCTTAGCCCAGGTGAGCGCTTTGACCAATGGATGAGAATCCTTCGAAAAGAGGCCAAGGTCGCGATCGGCGCTCGTTCCGCAATCTTTGCCCCCTTCGAAGACTTGGGCCTAATCGTCGTGGATGAAGAACACGATGATTCGTACAAGCAGGAAAGTAAGCTCCGATATCAAGCCCGCGACCTAGCAGTCGTTCGGGCCAAGCTTCAGGGTGCTGTGGCCCTGCTCGGATCTGCCACGCCATCGGTAGGGTCCTATTATAATGTTCACACAGGAAAGTTTAGGGGGCTTAATCTCTCGAAACGCGTCGAAGACAGGCTCCTCCCGGAGGTCACGATTGTAGACCTGCGGGAATCACAGGGGCGCCGTCGTACCGCGCCCCTCATAACAAAGGAGCTGAAAGAAGGGATATCCGAGACCCTGCAGCGTGGAGAACAAACCTTGCTGTTTCTAAACCGGCGCGGTTTTGCCAATTACCCCACGTGTGTCCTATGTGGGGCACCCGTGTACTGCAAAAACTGCGACATCACCATGACCCTCCACCAGGAGGCCAACGCATTGAAGTGCCACTACTGCGGCTACACACGGGCCCAGGTGGTTGGGTGCCGCACTTGTGGCAGCCCCAAGATTAAGCTCCTTGGACTCGGGACCGAAAGGGTGGAGGCCACGATCAAGGAAATTTTTCCAGAGGCCAGGGTTGCCCGAATGGATCGGGATACCACCGCCCGAAAAGGCGCCCTTGTCAAGATCCTGAGAGATCTTAAGGCTGGTGACATAGACATTCTCGTAGGGACCCAGATGGTGGCCAAGGGACATGATTATCCCAACATTACTCTAGTCGGGATTATTTGTGCCGATCTTTCGCTCAATTTTCCCGATTTTCGGGCTGGGGAGCGGACATTCCAACTCCTGGCCCAGGTGGCGGGACGGGCAGGACGGGGTGCACGACCCGGCCGAGTCATCTTGCAGACGTACAGCCCTGAACACTTTTGCATCTTAACTGCAAAGGACCAGGATTACAGAGCCTTTTATGATCATGAGATCCAATTTCGAAGGCCCTTGAAGTACCCTCCGTTCTCGCGCTTGATCCACATTCTCATTGTAGGTAAGGACAAGGAACAAACCGCTATATGTGCTCAGAATCTGGGGAAGGTCTGTCAAGCCTTGCAGTCAAAAAATCGGACATATCGAGAGCAGGTGCAACGCCTCGGTCCGGTTGCCGCCCCGCTTCCCAGACTCCAGAAGCAATACCGGTGGCACATTCTTTTTAAGGGGCTGAAGCCAGGACCTTTGCATAGCTTAACCCGGGCCCTCATGGACAAGGCGGAACGATCCATTGCAAAGGCCGGCGTGAAGGTAGTCGTTGATGTGGACCCAGTAGATATGCTGTGATCAGGACTACCGGTTCAGGAAAGATCAACCCTGGATGCCCCGTGCGGAAGCACGGGGTTCTTAACTATGGTTAGTGAATCCTCCCCGCTCCAAAGGGCGGGGCTTCTGCCCTGCGGCACCACTGCGTGTCCGGGGAGCCAGCCGGTCAAATGAAAGAATTATTTTGTGAAAAAGGAGGGATAGAGCGTGAAACTTGCCGTGATGAGCGATACCCACGACCACATCTGGAATGCAAGGAAGGCCCTGGAGTTCGTGAAGGAGCGGGGTGCTGAGGCAATCATTCACTGCGGGGATTTTGTAGCGCCGTTCATGTTAAAGGAGCTAGATCAAGCGCGAATTCCCGTACATGGTGTATTTGGTAACAATGATGGCGACCAATACCTGTTAACCAAGATGTCTCTCACGGAGTTCTCCAATATCACCTTGTACGGGCTGATGGGAAACCTGAAATTTGCCGATTTTAAGGTTGCCTTTACCCACTATCGAGCCGTAGCCGATGGTCTGGCGGCAAGCGGACAGTTCGACCTCGTATGCTTTGGCCATTCGCACGAGGCATTTCTTGGGAAGACGGGAGAGACCGATCTTTTGAATCCAGGAGAGGTCATGGGAAAAGATGGCTCACCCGGATTCTACGTGGTAGACACATCGGCTAGGGAGTATGAGCCGATTTCCCTGCTGTAAGCTATACAGCTGAGGCAGTTCAGGGCCTCTGTTCACATGATTTCCAGAGCCGGGAACCGGAAATGACTGATCTCTTATAGGCGGTCCCTCCAATCACAGACTGGCAATAATAGCACCCGTCTTCGAGGTGTCATAACCGCCCAACTGATGCACAAGCGTTTTAAATGGCTCTGATCGAATGATCTCCAGCATCAATATGATCTTTTCATCCTCGAGGAACGCCTCTGGAATAACCAGGTCATATTCCTCGGTAATAATCGGAACAAAATCAAGATTCAGGGCCTTGGCCGCTGCATATATGCCAAGCCCCGTATCTGCTGCGCCACTCAGCACACTCACCGCCACAGACATATGGGTGAATTCCTCCTGCCTGTACCCTCGAATGCTTTCTGGCTTGATGCCAAGTTCCATCAGCTTATAGTCCAACAGGACCCGGGTGCCAGATCCAGCCTGCCTGTTGATAAAGGTGATATCGTCTCTTGCCAGGTCTTGGATCCCTGTGATCCCTTTGGGGTTTCCGCGAGACACAATAAGGCCTTGCTGACGTAAGACAAGATTGACCAGCTTCACTCTTTCGTCTGGAAGGTATTGTTTGACATACGAAATATTATACGTGCCCGTGTCTGTATCAAGGAGGTGAGAGCCCGATGCATGACAATACCCCTTTCTGAGGGCCATTAGACCCCCAAGGCTCCCCACGTTGCTTGAGGATACGCCGAAACGAGCATCCCGCACCCGCATCTGATTGGCCAAGATATCGAGGGTGTTGTCGTGGCTTCCGACGATGACCAGGGTGTTTTCAATGTCTTTAAGATCCTTCAAGAGCTCGGCTTCCGCGAGTTCCCCGGCCTTGATCCCTTCCACGTGGCGGGGAATGCGAATAATCCCATCCGCCTCGGTCAGAGTCGTTACAGAACCTGCGCCCCTCGGAAGGGCAGAAGCCACGATCGTATCTCTGACTCGGCCAAGTTTGACCCGAACAAATTCTTCAATACCAAGCTTTGACGCCATCTTTCGAGCAGTTCTGACGCTAATCACGGGCCGCTGAGGCTCGCGTATGCCAAGCATCCTGCAAATGAGTGGCTGAACAAACTTCTCAAATGCCATAATGGCCGAGACCGTATAACCTGGATTTCCAATCACTGGTTTATTGTCTATAATCCCCAGCACAGTCGGCTTCCCGGGCATGATGGTGACGCCATGCACTAGGACCTCTCCAAGCTGCGCGATCACACTTGCCGTGTAATCCTCAGAGCCGGCAGAAGAGCCTGCACTCACAACGACAATGTGGGCATCTCCAGCTACAGCCCCACGGACTGTATGTACAATCTCTTCTAAGATATCAGGGACTATCGGGTGGGGCACATACTCTCCACCACAGGCCCTGACCAGGGCCCCCAGGATGGCGGAATTGCTTTCAACTATTCGACCCGGAAGCGGCGCGCTGGCTGTCAGATCCTGCTGGGCAACGAGTTCTGAACCGGTTGGGATGATGACCACACGGGGCTTTTGTTTGACCTTTACATCAAAAACACCACCATTTAAAAGAGCACCGATTTCATATGG